>CAYJBF010000001.1:0-23484 GCA_964368415.1 uncultured Acholeplasmataceae bacterium
ATATTTATACGATCAAGGCTACAGTTTTGAGTTAATCGACAAAATAATATAAAAAATAAAAATTGGGAGGAAACTATGTTTAAATTGTCTAATGAAGATGTCTATTATTTCCGTGAAGGGCATCTTTATGATGCAAAGCGTATTTTTGGGTCATTTTTACTTAGGGATAACAAAGGGATTATAGTGGGAACAAGATTTACCGTTTATGCCCCTAATGCTAAACGTGTTAGTGTAATTGGTGAGTTTAATGGGTGGAATAATGATGCCCACCACTTAGAGAAAATTGATCCAAGTGGTATTTGGGGTTTAACAATTCCGTGGAATTTAGAGTGGGCAGCGTATAAATACTGTATCGATACAGGAAAATCTTTACTTTATAAAGCAGACCCTTACGCTGTATTCGCTGAAGAAAGACCAAATACTGCTTCTAAAGTGTATGACATTGATGGCTATCAGTGGAACGATGATGATTGGATTAAGAATAAAAAGAAAGTTTATGACAAACCAATGATTGTTTACGAACTCCATTTAGGTAGTTGGCGTAGAAAGTATGGGATGTTTTTTAAGTTTAATGAGATTGTCGAACAACTCATCAAACACTTACGTGAACAAAATTTTACTCACGTAGAATTAATGCCTGTTTATGAACACCCACTGGATGATTCTTGGGGGTATCAAGGAACGGGTTATTACGCAGCGACTTCAAGGTATGGGGTACCTAAAGATTTAATGTATATGATTGACCGACTCCACCAAGAAGGCTTTGGGGTTATTATTGACTGGGTTCCAGGTCATATTTGTAAAGATGCACATGGTCTTTATTTTTTTGATGGCACACCTCTATATGAATATGATGAAAAGTGGAAACGTGAAAATGAAGTTTGGGGTACAGCCAACCTTGACTTGTCAAAAGGGACCACAAGAAGCTTTCTAATTTCAAACGCGTTATTTTGGATGGAATATTTCCATGTTGATGGATTTAGAGTAGATGCAGTTTCCAACATTATTTATTATTTAGGGGATTCTAAAAATGGCACCAATAATGGAGCCATTGAATTTTTAAGAGATTTATCGAAAAATATCTTTAAAAAAGATGATCGAGTATTATTAATGGCAGAAGATTCAACCGCTCATCCTGGCGTAACAAAACCAGTAGATGCGGGAGGATTAGGGTTTAACTATAAATGGAATATGGGATTTATGAATGATGTGTTACGTTATTTTAAGAAAGATCCAATTTACCGTAAATGGCACCATGAAGATATTACATTTGGGTTAACTTACGCTTTTAGTGAACAGTTTATCTTACCTTTTAGTCATGATGAAGTGGTTCATGGTAAAGGCACTTTATTAACGAGAATGCCTGGAGATTACTGGCAAAAGTTTGCCAATTATCGTGCCCTTATTGGGTTATGGGCTACTCATCCAGGGAAAAAGTTACTTTTTATGGGTCAAGAATTTGCCCATTTTGCGGAATGGGATGTCAACAAAGATTTGGATTGGAACTTATTTAAGTTTGACTCGCATTCTAAGGCCAATCTTTTTGTAAGAGATATGTTATGGTTAATAAGAAGCCAAAAAGCGTTACATGAAAAAGATCATGACCCAAGTGGGTTTAGTTGGATTGATTCAACCAATCAGGATCAATCAATATTCTCATTTATAAGGTATGCTAAAGATGGTTCATTTTTAGTCATCGTTTTAAACCTAACCCCAAATGTTTATCACGATTTTGAATTAGGCGTTCCGGTAAAAGGAACTTATGTTGAAATAATGAACAGTGATTATGAAAAATATGGTGGATCTAATCAATATAACGGTTTACCACTATATAGCTTTGATACCCCTAAACATAATCAAGAACAGCACGTTAAGATGCTGATAAGTCCACTTTCAATTACCATTTTGAAACTGTCTGAAAACTAAAAAGAAAACGGTTGCACTACTTGCGAGCCAATTTTAGTGCGTTGGAATATGTTATAATAAAGTGGTTTTGAAATAGGAGGCTATAAATAATGAATTGCTTTAAAGATAAAGAAACGTTTAAAACGTATTTTAAGAATCGTATTGAAATGACTTATGCGATACCATTTGAAGAATCAAATAGTTATCAACAATATGTCGCCTTAGGTGAACTTGTTAAAGAGTATATTTCTTACGATTGGATTAACACAAATAAAACTATAAAAGACAAACGTCAAGTTTACTATTTTTCAATGGAATTCTTGATGGGTCGTATGATTACTAATAACTTAATGAACGCTGGACTTTATAATGTAACGAAAGAAGCCTTTAATGATTTAGGCATTGATATTAATGAAATTGAACATATTGAATCCGATGCTGGATTAGGAAATGGTGGCTTAGGTAGACTAGCGGCTTGTTTCTTAGACAGTGCGGCAGCTTTAAAAATGCCAGTTCATGGTAACTGTATTCGTTATCGTTATGGATTTTTCAAACAATCTATCGAAAACGGGTATCAAGTTGAATACCCTGATCACTGGTTAAAAGACATCCATGTTTGGGAAATAAGAAGACAAGAAGAATCGGTTGAAATTCCTTTTTATGGTCATATAGAGATTGAAGTTGACCAAGATGGTAAACTTAAAGTAAACCATAAGAACGCTGAATATGTAAAAGCTGTTCCTTATGATGTTCCAATTATTGGGCATGATAATGGGATTGTTAATACATTAAGATTATGGAATACTGAGCCTTCTGATAGATACCACAACATGGGAGGAACATTTGATTATCATAAGAAATTAAGACAAATCAGTGAAATGTTATACCCGAATGATGATACCGATGAAGGTAAAATACTAAGACTTAAACAACAATATTTATTCTCTGCTGCAGGGCTTAATGCAGTTTTAAGAAAACATAAAAAAGAATTTGGCACATTAAAGAACTTAGATAAATATGCGGTGTTCCATATTAACGATACCCACCCAACTTTAATTATTCCTGAATTAATGCGTGTATTAGTAGACGAAGAGGGTTATGAATGGGAAGAAGCATGGAACATAACTAAAAACTGTGTGGCTTATACCAACCATACGATTTTAGCTGAGGCATTAGAAAAATGGCCAATTCGTTTATTCCAACCTTTACTTCCAAGAATTTACACAGTTACTGAAGAAATCCACCGTCGTTTTGAAATTGAAGTCAAACAAAAATATGGTGAACATGCTTCGGAAGTCTATGAAATGAACATCTTAAAGGATGGGCAAATTCATATGGCTAACTTAGCAATTGTCGGATCGTTTAGTGTTAACGGGGTAGCTGCGCTACATACAGAAATCTTAAAAAACATCACAATGAAGACTTTTAATGAATACTACCCACATAAGTTCAACAATAAAACAAACGGTATTACTCATAGAAGATGGCTGTTACAATCAAACCCTGAATTAGTGAGTTTATTAAACGATACCATTGGTAAAGAATGGATTACAAAACCAGACCAGTTAGAAAAAGTTTTAAAGTTTAAAGACGATAAAGAATTCAAGAAACGCTTTAAGGAAATGAAACTGGTTAGAAAAACCGAACTAGCCAATAAAATCTACAATCAAATAGGGGTTAAATTAGATCCGAATAGTATTTTTGACATTCACGTTAAACGTCTTCATGAATACAAACGTCAATTAATGAATGCAATACACATTATGTATCTTTATAATGAGTTAAAAGAAAATCCGGAAATGCGTAAGAATTTCCACCCTCAATCATTCATCTTTGGGGCGAAAAGTGCACCGACTTATTATTTTGCGAAGAAGATTATTAAATTAATTAATACCATCCAAGATAAGGTAAATAGTGATCCAGAAATTTCTAAATACATTAAAGTTGCCTTTGTAGAGGATTATAATGTAACCTATGCTGAATCCATTATGCCTGCTGCAGATATTAGTGAACAAATTTCAACTGCCTCTAAAGAAGCCTCAGGGACAGGTAATATGAAGTTCATGATGAATGGCGCAATTACACTTGGAACAATGGATGGGGCTAACGTTGAAATTCACGATTTGGTTGGTAAACAAAATATTATTATCTTTGGACTGTCCGCTAACGATGTTACTGAATTTGAATCTAATGGTAAATATAATCCAATGGAAATTTATAGAAATAACCCGAAGATTGCCAGAGTTATTGACCAATTAACAAATGGATTCTTTGATAAAGTAAACCGAAATGAATTTGAAGAAATTAGAAGAAGTTTACTGGAAAAAGACCAATACTTTATCTTAAAAGATTTTGATTCTTATAAGAATGCACATCAAAAAGCGAATAAGTTATATCAAGATTCCGATGCTTGGTTAGAAAAGACCATTATCAATACGGCTAAATCAGGATTTTTCTCAACTGATAGAACCATTAGCGAATACAACAGAGATATTTGGAAACTTAAAGAAATTAAATAATCAATAAAAAAAAGACGCTAAAATTTAAGCGTCTTTTTTCAAATATGTGTCTAAATAATCTATCAACCCGTTTTCGTGGTTATCGAGTTCTGTGATAGCGTCAGCAACAGCTTTTGTGTCATCAACCGCATTTTTCATTGCCACACCATGATGCGCGACTTCTAATAACTCAATATCATTTCTACCGTCTCCAAATGCGATAATACGGTTTCTTGGGATATTTAAATGCTCAGCCACATGTAAAATTGCATCCCCTTTAGAAGCCCTTTTTTGGTAGACCTCATAAACAGCGTTATTCTTATCTTTACCCCAACTTCTAAATGTTAATACACCCTCAGTTTCATTTTCTAAGAAAGCTTCAAACGGTAAATCAAAAGGTCTTTGAATGACCATCATCAAGCCGTAAGGTTCAGGTAAACCAGGTTTGTCAAACGGTGTTTCCGTGATTTCAGTATCATCATTTAAGTGGTATAAGAAGTTAAGACGATCTTGAGGTTTATAAACAAACAAGGCATTTTCAACACTGTAAAAAGCTGTCTCAATATGGTCTTTAGAAAATCTGAATATTTTATCAATAATCGATTTCTTTATTTTTAAATAGACCGGTTTAAATAATGGATCATTCGCTTTATAAATAGCACTTCCATTGTCACAAATCAAAGGGGTATCTAATCCGATTTCATCATAAAAATCTCGGCACCCACGGTAAGGTCTACCGGTTGCGATAACGACTTTATGACCTTCACCAACTAATTTTTTAAAGTACGCTAATGTTTCAGGAGAAATCTCAGAATCCGCATTCAAAGTAGTTCCGTCTAAATCAATAGCTATTAAGTATTTTTTCATTTAATCACCTTAACTATTATCGCATAGAAATGATTATTTATCAATCTTAGTGATAATTTAAGACTTTGTAAACCTATTATGTTTTTTATTGGTTTTTGGTATAATATAAGAAAGGAGATTCATAATGCTCGCTAACTTTTTAGATTGGAAATACTTAATCGTTTTTTTATCGGGTATCTTTTTTGGATTTCTCTTTTTATTACTTCTTTATTTATATAGCGTAATCGCTTCACTAAATAGGAAAAATAAAAAGACCAAAACCACTTTAGAGATAGATCAACTAGAAATTCAAATGTTGATAGACGATGCCAAAGCAATATTTAAAAATAAAGAAGTCAGAAAAGAAGTTGGATTAGTGCCACATTTAAAAGTGACAACCGTAGAACTTGCAACAGACATCTCAAAGAAGTACTACCCAACCAGTAAATATCCCTTGTTAGAATTAACCTTAGACGAAACATTAAAGCTAACTCATTATATATCAAATCGTATCGATGAGCTAATGAATGCGAAAATTCTAACAATGTTAAGAAATAGAACCTTAGCACAATTAAAAAGTGCTTATGACACAAAAACAAAGATTACAGATAATAAAGTAGCTAAAGTAGCTGGAGAACTAAAAACTAAGACCATTGGTAAAACCATATCAGGGGCTTTAAATGCTTTAAATCCTGCTTACTGGATTAAAAAGGTTACGGTTGATAAATTAACTAATTTAATTATAATAAAGATATGTTTAGCTGTTATTCAAATTATTGGCGAAGAGACTTATAAAATCTATTCTAAAAGTGTATTTACAACCAAGGAAGAATCATTTGACATTGATGAGTTATATAACGAAATTAAAAAAGGAGAGATATCGTGAGTTTATTTTATAGATCACCGATAGTTCCACCAGAAAAACCAAAAGAGGAGACATTTAAAATTCCTCAGTTTGTTAAAATTGAAGGACTTAAAACCAATCAAAAGTTGAAGTATAAACCAACCGAATTTATTTCGCCTATATTTGGGCTTGCCGTTAAAGATGTTACAGTTGCACCACATGTCAATAAAGACACTGGTGATATCGCCAAGAAGTTTGACTTCATAAGAGAAAATCCGATTGAAGATAGACAAACTTATAGAGAGTTCAAATCGGTTATCATTGATAATGAAGCCAGAAAAGAAGTATTTGGTGAAAATGCCGTTATTGATACTTCTAGAAAATACGTTGACCCAAGAAAGAAAGAGTCAACGATTGAAGTGCCTTATACAGGTAAAACTGATAAACTTACTTTCGATAAAATTGAAACCTCTAAACCGACAGAACAAGCTAAACCAGTTTATAAATCCCCACTAGATGATTTATTTAACAAAGAAGAGGTTATCATGGATATACCTGCTGATAAACCAGCAGAGAAAGAACCACACACCTTAATTAGACGTTTCAACCCAACCGCTGAAACACCAAAGGTTACTTTTATTAAACCTAAGACTGAAGAAGTTGAAGCATATGAACCAACTACTTTAGAAACCGTAAGAGAAACGAACAGCGTACAAAAGGATTCTGTTAAAAAACAAAGAAGACCCTATAAATTTCCAACACCAGATATGTTTTCTAAAGTTGAAAGAGATCAAAATGCCCGTCCAACTTGGTTAATTGAACAAGAAGCAAAAGTCAATGATACTTTAGCTCAGTTCGGTGTACCTGGTAAAGTTCACAAAATTATTAAAGGGCCTACCGTGACCCGTCATGAAATTGAATTAGAACCAGGCGTAAATGTTAAACAAGTTAAAAATATTGAAGATAACTTAATGATGAACTTAGCGGCTAAAAGCTTACGTATTGAAGCACCAATTCCAGGTAAACCTTATGTAGGGTTAGAATTACCAAACGGTGTACCAGAAATTGTAGCGTTTGGGAATGTGGTTTCCGATAGTAATTTCATTGATGACAAATCACACCCGTTAAAGATTGCCCTTGGGGTCGATATTGATGGGGATAATATATTTGCTGACATTAAGAAAATGCCACACGGGTTAATCGCTGGGGCTACCAATAGTGGTAAATCTGTTTGTGTAAACACCATTATTATGAGTTTATTAATGAAAAACCATCCAGATGACCTAAAGTTTATTTTAATTGACCCTAAGATGGTTGAATTATCTATCTATAATGAGATTCCACATTTAGCAACCCCTGTTATTACAGATCCAAAAATGGCAGCAACTGCGTTAAACTGGGCTTGTGAGGAAATGGATAAACGCTTCTTAAGGTTTGCTCAATCTAGAACCAAAGATTTAGATTCCTATAACGAAAAAGCAGAAACCGAGAATAATTTAGAAAAAATGCCTTATATTGTTATTATCATTGATGAGTTAGCGGATCTAATGATGGTTAGTGGTAGTGAAGTTGAAAACTCTATTCAACGTTTAACCCAAAAAGCTAGAGCTGCTGGTATTCACTTACTGGTTGCCACACAAAGACCTACAACAGATGTTGTTAAAGGAACGATTAAAGCGAATATTCCTACAAGAATTGCCTTTAGAGTATCCTCGTTCACTGACTCCACCACTATCTTAGATGGTATGGGTGCGGAACAATTGTTAGGTAGAGGCGACATGCTATACAAAGCCACTGAAAGACCTGTTCGTATTCAAGGCGCATACTTAAAAGACTCTGAGATTGAAGCCGTTACCGACTTTATAAGAGACCAAATGGCGCCAACTTATTTAATTGACCATAATGGTTTACAAAATTTTTTAATTAAAAAAGAAACCATTGAAGCTGATGATCTATTACTACCAGTAGCCCAATTTGTCGTACAAGAACAAAATGCGTCTATTAATGCCATTCAAAAACAGTTTGGGATTGGATTTAACCGCGCTCAAAAGTTAATTGAAACATTAGAAGCACAAGGCATCGTTTCTGCCAACGAAGGTACGAAAGCGAGACAAGTCCTCGTTACCGAAAGAGAACTGGAGAATATGATTAATGAAAATTAAAGTAGCACAAGAAATATTAAATAATAGTGAAGCTGAAGAAGCTTCCAAAACAGAGGCACTTGAATGCCTCACAAAAAGTATTATCACAAAATTAGTGGTTGTTTTTGTGGTAGGGATTGTATTAATGATACTTGCCTCAATCTTTTTAGCCAATAGAATGGTTGGGTTTTCAACCCCTAAAGAAGTAACCTTCTTATTAGGTGTTTTAATAGGAACGACATTTATCTCATTGGGATTTTTAGCCTACCATTTAATTGGTAATATTAAAGACAACTATATTATTAAAAGTTATAAGTTCTATGATTTCCTACAATTTATTTTGTTGGCATTAATTATTGTCTTGTTTTCTCAAACATTTTTAATTAAAACCGCTGATGTATCAGGAACCTCCATGGAACCTACTTTACATGATGATGATAAAGTATTTGTTTGGCAGTTCAATTTATCCATTGATAGAGAAGAGATAGTCGTAATGAATGCACTGAACTATCCAACCATTAATGCCCTTACTTTTGAACCAATGCCAACAACGATTAGTGATAAATATTTTGTTAAAAGGGTATGGGGTTTACCAGGGGATTCGGTAACTTATATCGAATATGATAATTACACAGAATTATACATTAATGAGGAATTGATCCAAACCATCACCGATGGCAGTAATAGAGCCATCATCCAACATATTATTGATGAGGTGAGTGGTGTTATTCCAAAAGATAAATATTTATTACTCGGAGATAATATTCAGTTCTCTAAAGACTCAAGAGCATTTGGGTTTGTGGATAAACAAGATATATTAGGTTCGGTTCATATTAGGTTTATGAAATGGCCGTGGGTGTTAAAATGATTCAATGGTATCCTGGCCACATGGCCAAAACAAGAAAACAGGTCCAAGAAAATATTAAAAAGGTAGACATCATCTACCTTCTTTTAGATTCAAGAGCACCGGTAAGTTCTCTTAATCCAGATATTGAATCTTTAGTCGGAAATAAACCTACTTTATACATCTTTAATAAGTCAAGTTTGGCAGATTTAACAACCTTAAAAAATGTCATTAAAGAAGAAAAGTATCAAGACTACGTTATCATCGATGCCCTAAAGAAAACGAACTTAAAACAAATAAGGCTTAAAACATTAGAAATGTTAGCCCCTATAATCCAAAAGAAAAAATCCAAAGGTTATCAAAAAGTGAGTGTTAAAGCAATGATTCTTGGAATACCTAATGTAGGTAAGTCCACATTAATTAATGCGATTACCAATAAAAAGATAGCGGGTACTAACGCAAAACCGGGATTTACCAAAAACCTTCAGTGGGTATTTTTAGATGATGATATTCACTTATTAGATACCCCAGGGGTTTTATGGCCAAAGTTTGAAAGTTTGGAAGTGGGGTACCATTTAGCACTGTCTGGTGCGATTAAAGAAACGTTACTTCCAAATGAAAAATTAGCGTATTATGCCTATAACTTTTTAATGAAATATTATCCCGATAGATTAAAAGAACACTATCAAATTGAATTTGATAGTGCTGAGTCCTTCTTTAGTCATTTAGCTTTAAAGCGCGGCTATTTACAGGAACAAGGTTCACCGAATGTAGAACAAAGTTATTTAACCCTACTTGATGATTTAAAGAAGGGGTTACTTGGAGGGGTTTGTTTTGATAGACCTATATGAATTTGAAAACAAATTAACTGAACTCGGATTTGAATATATTTGTGGCGTTGATGAGGCAGGAAGAGGTCCTTTAGCTGGACCCGTGGTTGCGGCTGCTGTGATTTTAAAAAAAGGTGCTAAGCTTGAAGGGGTTAATGATTCAAAAAAATTAACCAAAAAGAAACGTCAAGCCTTAATTCCTTTAATTAAAGACCAGGCTTTAGCCATTGGGGTGTGTTTTGTTTCCAGTGAGGAAATAGACAAGATAAATATTTTAAGAGCCTCTAGAAAAGCTATGGTGACAGCAATTGAACAGTTAAAGATTAAACCTGATTACATTTTATCAGATGCGATGGATCTACAAGAAATTGATATTCCCTTTGAAAGTATTATCCATGGGGATGCTAGAAGTATTTCAATTGCAGCTGCTTCAATTATTGCCAAAGAAACTAGAGATGATTATATGTTAATGTTGGATAAACATTACCCGGAATATGGTTTTAAAAAGCATTTCGGTTATCCTACTAAAGCGCATATCGAAGCCATTAATAATTTTGGGATCAGCCCATACCACCGAAAAACATTTCAACCCATTAAAAATTTATTAAAAGAAAACATGGAAAAATGACAGAATTTACCTGTCATTTTTTTGTAATGAATAGTAAAGAAATCTTTTAGAAATTTAAGTGAAGAAACACGTAAAACAATCCTACTTAAACTATATAAGTTGATGGTGGTCAACCAATTGATATTAATAAATCGGAAATTTATTTCTTTAAAAACCAGTATTATGTGGTAAAATATTTCATATTAATATCAAAGTTTGTTTGTTCAAGGAGAAGCTAGCAGATGAGAAAATTTAAAATAGTCTTAGTTGTTATATTTTTTATAACATCCATATTTATTATATTAGAATACTCGCCAAGGGCTTTACAGTATGGCTATGAAAATGGCTGGAAAACAGATGGTAGACCTTTAATTATTCCTCATGGTGGTGCAAAAGTACTCTATCCTGAAAACACGATTTATTCATTTAAACAAACTGATATGTATGATGCTTTTGAGGTAGACTTAACATTAACGAAAGATGATATTTTGATTACACATCATGATTTAGATTTAGGACTTGATTTGGGTGATGAATATAAAGAAACTTTGGTTAGAAGTCTCACGTATGATGAGATTATTAATCTAATTAAGACGAATGACTACCCATTTGTCAGAGGATTTGTTGATATTAACGGCGAGAAACCTTATGAAAATATTACGGATCCAGACTTACTTGGTGAACTCGTTCCAGCTAAACTTGAAGCCATTTTCGAGTTATATCCCAATAAAAAATATATCTTAGAGATTAAAGATACAACAATCAAAGAAGATTTTGAAAAAGCAATCACCTTATTAATAGGTTTAATAGAGCAGCATCAGTTAGAAGAAAATGTCATCGTGTCATCATTTTCAGATGATGTGATACATGCGTTTCAAAAGAAATCAAATATTCATACATCAACCGCATGGAATCAAACATTAACATTTGTATTATTATCGTCTTTCAATGTTGATTTCTTTTATAGACCCAAACAAGCCGCACTCATTATTCCTGTCTATGAAGAATTAAGCGACTCTTATTCAAAGTATATTAAGTTGTTACCAGCCCCAATTAAGAATAACTTTATTCAAAAAGGAACAAACAATACAACTAACTTAGGTCAAAAAGGTATTATTGATGATGCGAAGCGCCACAATATGGCTGTAATATACTGGACGGTTAATGATGTTGAAACGATGAAAAGGTTGATTGAATTAGGGGCTGATGGTATAATTACGGATAGACCTGATTTACTTTATAATCTATATATAGAAAAAGGACTCATTAATCCTTAAAGTAAGATGCGACTCGTCGCATTTTATTTTTCTATTTAAGAGTAAAAAAACATATATATTGTATAAATATATATAAAGAAGACAACAAGCAAATTAAGTTGACAACATAAAAAGAGATTAATATAATGCTAATGATAGGAGGCATAATAGATGAAAACATTGGTGATAGTGGAATCGCCAACCAAAGCAAAAGCAATTCAAAACTATTTAGGCAGTGACTATGAAGTCATTGCGTCTAAAGGCCATATTAGAGACTTGTCCACCAAAGGTAAAGGTGGTTATGGTGTTGATGTGGAAAAGGGTTTTGAAGCTAAATATGAAGTGATTCCAAATAAAAATGCTACCGTTAAGCAAATAAAAACAAAAGCTAAAGATAAAAAAGTATTGATCGCAACCGACCCGGATAGAGAAGGAGAATCGATTGCGTGGCATATCGCTGAGGTATTAGAATTAGACCCTAAAGATAAAACACGTGTAAGTTTTAATGAGGTTACTAAAAAAGCGGTCTTAGAAGCTATTGAAAACCCTCAACCGATTGATGAAAACTTAGTTAGTAGTCAAGAAGCTAGAAGAATACTAGATAGAATTATGGGATTTGACTTATCTAAAGTGGTTCAAAGAAAAATTGGATCATCTAGTGCAGGTAGAGTTCAAAGTGTCGCTTTAAAGATTATTGCGGATAAAGAAAAAGAAATTGAAGCGTTCGTTCCAGAAACGTATTTTTTGCTATTTGCTGAATTTGATACCTTTAAAGCAGCACACATTCATAATTCAAAACGTAAGATTAAAACCAAAGAGCAAGCAGATAAAGTATTAAGTCATGTAACAAATGATTTTGTTATATCTGAGATTGAGGTAAAAGAACAAAAACGTTACCCTGCCTTCCCTTTTACGACGTCAAAACTCCAACAAGCGGCTATCTCTTTATTAAGAACAAATGCTAGCGGGGTTAATAGTGTCGCTCAAAAACTTTATGAAGGGGTTATGATTAACGAGGAATTAATGGGTTTAATTACCTATATTAGAACTGATTCAACAAAATTATCTAGTGGGTTCGTTCACCAAACTCAAGATTATATTTTAAAACAATATGGCACTGATTATGTTGGTAAACCTAGAGCAACAAAGAAATCCAAGAGTGCTCAAGAAGCCCATGAAGCTATTAGACCAACTAATATTGAATTGACACCTGAAGCTGTTAAACCGTACTTAGATAATAAAGAGTATTTACTCTATAAACTAATTTATAATCGCACCTTAGCCTATCTGATGAAAGAAGGTTTAGATGAGGTCAAAACAGTTACGTTTGAATCTAATGGTCAAGAGTTTGTTAAAACATTTAGAGTGCCTTTATTTGATGGGTACCGTAAAACATTTTTAGACGATGAAGAAGAATATGACACTTTTAACGGTAGTGTTAATGATAAACTATTAGCGAATAAGGTTTATGATGAAGAACATCAAACAGAACCCCCTAAACGTTTTAGTGAATCCGCATTAATCTCAGAAATGGAAAAATTAGGCATTGGTAGACCTTCTACCTACGCTGAAACTACTAAAAAGATTACACAAGCCGGTTATGTAAAAAAAGAAAAGGGTTATTTTAAACCTACTGAATTAGGAACACTAACATCAACCAAATTAGATGAATACTTTAATTCATTTATCAATACCAACTATACTTCTAAAATGGAGGATGACCTCGATTTAATTGCCAGTGGTGATAAAGATAAAGTCATCGAACTTGAAGGATTTTATAACCGTTTTAAACCACTTGTCGAAACTGCCAATAAAGAGATGCCAAAACTGTATCAAAAGAAAGTAGCTGAAGAGGTTGGCGAGGCTTGTCCTGAATGTGGTAAACCATTAGTTTACAGACATAATAGAAAGGGAGAAAAGTTCATTGCATGCTCTGGATTTTCATCAAGACCATCTTGTAAATACACAAGAAGTTTATAATTAAATAGTAGTTATTATAAAATAATAAATAGATATTCTTTACAAACATGAATTTGTATTCATATATCGAGGTTTTCTCGAAAATTATTTTTAATTACCGTCAATAGGTAAAAAACTAAATTAATTTAATCTGTTTACAAACGCTTACATAGGTGGTATAATATTAATGCATTTAGGAATCAATCCAAGATGCGTATTCCCCTTTGTATGCGCCCCAGCATACAAATCCCCTTAATTTTCCCGAAAGACAACCCTTGTTTTTCGGGATTTTATTATTATAAAACACCCTAATGTTCTATGATAAATAATAATTTATGATATAATGTAACAGGTGATTATATGGGTTTCTTTTCAATCTTTAAATCTAAAAAGAAAAAACAAAATGAAAAATATAATTTAGGACTTCATAAATCTAGACAAACGCTAGGCTCTTTAAAAAAGGTCTTACAATCAAGTGATCAAATTACAGACGATCTTTATGATGAAATCGAAGAGATTTTAATTGGCGCGGATATTGGGGTAGAAACAACTTTAAAATTTATGGATGTGTTAAGAGAACAACAAACTTTAAAAAATATTCATAACCCACTAGAGCTTCAAGAAATTATCGTAGATGAACTATTTAACTTATACTTAGAAGGAGAAGTTGTTAGAAGTGATATTAACTACCAAAAAGGCAACTTAAACGTCTATATGTTTGTTGGGGTTAATGGAACTGGTAAAACAACTTCAATTGGTAAACTTGCCAACAAGTTTCAAGAAGAAGGTAATAAAGTTTTATTAATTGCGGCAGATACGTTTAGAGCTGGCGCGATTGAACAATTGGATGTTTGGGCAAAAAGAGCCAATGTCTCAATCTTTAAAAAAGAACCAGGTTCAGACCCATCAAGTGTGATATATGATGGTCTTACTATGGCTAAAAATGGTCATTATGATGTGGTTTTAATTGATACGGCAGGTAGACTTCACAACAAAGTTTCATTAATGAATGAGTTATCCAAAATGAGACGTGTTATTGATAAAGTTACCGGTAAAGGCCCTGAAGAAACACTCCTCGTGATTGATGCAACCACTGGTCAAAATGGGATTAAGCAAGCTGAAATTTTTAAAGAGGCTACGGATGTAACGGGTGTTGTATTGACTAAACTAGACGGGACCGCTAAAGGTGGTATAGTCTTAGCAATCAAAAATTTATATCAACTACCGATAAAGTATGTTGGTTTAGGTGAAAAAATCAATGATTTAGTGATATTTGATATTGAGGATTATATCTACGGTTTATTCAGTGATTTCTTTGGAGAATAAAATATGGATGAATTAGAAAAATTAACCCAACTGGGACTCCTATTTGGGTTATATCAAAATCTATTAACGGATAAACAAAAGATGTATTTTTCGATGTATTATGAAGACGATTATTCTTTAAAGGAAATTGCGGATTATTACAAAGTGTCTCGTAATGCGGTACATGATCAAATTAAGATTGTATCAAGTAAACTCCTTGAATATGAGGATAAATTAAAACTACTTTATAAAGCCAACCAAAGAAGTGAATTTTTGAATAAATACATGGAAACAAAAAATGTCGTTTGGCTTGAAAAAATAAAAGGATTGGATGAATAATATGGCATTTGACAACTTATCAAACCGCCTTCAAATGGCTCTAAGAAGAGTTACAGGTAAAGGGGCTTTAACCGAAAAAGACATTGATGAAATGATGAGAGAAGTTCGTTTATCTTTATTAGAAGCGGACGTTAACTTAAAAGTCATCAAAGGCTTTATCGCAAGCGTTAAAGAAAAAGCATTAGGTGAAAAAATATTAAAAGGGTTAAATCCAGGTCAACAAGTTGTAAAAATTGTTAGTGATGAATTAACCGAAATCATGGGCGGGCAAACCGTTGGACTTAACTATAAATTAAGCGGATTATCAATTTTTATGACAGTAGGGTTACAGGGTTCAGGTAAAACAACCGCGATTGGTAAATTAGGCCGGTTAATTAAAAAGGAAGAACAAAAAAATGTAATGTTTATTGCCGCAGACGTTTACCGTCCTGCAGCGATAGAGCAATTAAAAATCTTAGGTAAACAATTAGAAATATTTGTCTATGATGAAGGGTTAAATAATGCAGTTAAGATTGTAGAAAACGGTCTTAAATATGCGAAAGATAATCATTATGATGTGGTTATCATCGATACTGCTGGTCGTCTAGAAATAGATGCGGCGATGATGCAAGAATTAAAAGACATTAAAGCGATAGCTAAACCCGATGAAATCTTACTTACTGTAGATGCGATGACTGGTCAAGTAGCCGCTGAGGTAGGCCATTCTTTCCATGAACAACTTGGTTGTACCGGTGCTATTATAACCAAACTAGATGGGGACACTAGAGGTGGTGCAGCCTTATCAATTAGACAAATCTCTGGCATTCCAATTAAATTTTCATCCAGTGGTGAAAAATTAGATACGCTTGAAGTATTCCATCCAAAGAGGATGGCGGACCGTATCTTAGGGATGGGAGACGTTTTAACTTTAATTGAAGAAACCACTAAAAACATTGACGAAGATGAAGCAACATCCTTAATGGAAAAAATGATGACAGGATCGTATAACTATAACGACCTTCAAAAACAATTTAAGATGATTAAGCGTATGGGCTCATTATCTAGAATTATGGGATTTATTCCTGGAATGGGTAAATATAAAGACCAACTAAGTAATGTCGATGATAAACAATTAAACCGCATTGAAGCACTGATTCAATCGATGACACCAGAAGAAAGACGCGAACCCAGTTTGATTGAAAAGTCTTCTAGAAGACGTCAAAGGGTTGCTAGGGGGGCTGGGTTGCAAGTAGCGGATGTAAACCGTTTAATTCAGTCACTTCAACAACAAAAACAAATGGCTAAGCAATTTTCCAATATGGACCAAACCAATCCAAGAATGCCTAACTTACAACCAACCAAAGTTAAAAAAGGCAAGGGTAAAGGCAAAGGACGATTTAAATTTTAAAAACCCCAATTACAGGGTTTTTTATTTATTAGTGTCAATACGACAAGGTATAATAACGATATACTTTAAAGAAAACACATTAGTTTTCCACAAAAATGGTGGAGAAATTCAAACACTAACTATGTTAGAATAGATAGAAAGAGGGATACAATGAAAAAACTCATTTTAATCGATGGTAATTCCATATTTTTTAGAGCCTATTATGCAACCGCATATAGTGGTGGGACTTTAATGCAAAGTAAAGAAGGGGTTTACACAAACGGTTTATTCGCGTTTGTTAACATGATGGAAAAAATCTTAGAAGAAGATTTTACCCATATTTGTGTGGCCTTTGATACCAACAAACCAACCAAAAGACATTTAGTCTATGAAGACTATAAAGCTGGTAGAGCAAAAATGCCTGAAGAGATGGTTCAACAAATTCCTTTAATTCATGAATATTTGAAATATAAAGGTATTTATGATGTTGCCATTGAAGGGTATGAAGCCGATGATATTATTGGGACTCTTTCAAAATTAGGTAACGAGGAACTAGAAGTAGAAATCTACTCTTCGGATAAAGATTTACTCCAATTAATCAACAAACATGTCACGGTTCGACTATTGAAAAAAGGGATGACGGATATTAAAGACATGACCCCAGAATCATTTCAAGAGGAATATGGTATTTCTTATGAATATATGGTCGATTTAAAAGGCTTAATGGGTGATCCTTCAGATAATATTCCAGGGCTTCCGGGTGTGGGTGAGAAAACGGCCATTAAACTCATTAAAGAATATGGCAATATCGACCAAATTATGGCAAACAAACATTTAGTTAAAGGTAAGTTAGGTGAGACCCTTCAAGAAAAAGAAGACTACGCTAGAAAATCTTATGACTTGTCTAAAATTGACACGGAAGTACCTTTAACATTTAGCTTAGATAACATTAAGAAAAATGGTGTTGACGTTGAAGGATTAACAAAATTTTATCAAAAACTTGATTTACATGTATTCATTAAACGTCGTGAAGCGAACATTGAAAAAGAAGAATTTAATTATACAAAGCTTAATACTATCGAAGAATTAGAATCAGTTATTGAAAATAATATGGCTGTTCATATAGAATTATATGATACCAATTATCATACCAGTAGTATTGTTGGGTTTGGGTTAAGTAATGGAAAGAAACATTACTATGTTTCGGAAGAAATCGCATTAAGTTCGAAAGGTTTTACTAATTTTTTAGAAAGTGATAGACCAAAAATAACGTACGACTATAAAGCCTTTAAAGTAGCGATGAAGTGGCGCGGATTTGATTTAAACGGCGTTACCTATGATATGATGTTAGCGGCATATTTATATGACGCTCAAATTGCGAAATCAGAATTTAAAGTGTTATGTGGTGGGTTTAACTATAATGAAGTCGAATACGACGAACTTGTTTATGGTAAGGGGGCTAAAAAAGCATTACCAGAAGAAGAGGTTTACGCATCAAATATTACGAAGAAAGCAAAAGCCATCTTTAAATTAAAAGATACCATTTTAGATAAACTAAAAGAACATGACCAATTAGATTTATTAAACGATATTGAAATACCATTATCAAAAGTACTTGCGAATATGGAATTTAGAGGTTTATTTGTCGATCAAGAAGAACTTCAAACTCAAAAGAAAGATTTAAATTCAAGAATTAAAACCCTTGAAGCGAAAATTCATGAGCTTGCCGGTAAAGAATTTAATATCAATAGCCCAAAACAATTAGGTGAAATCCTATTTGTGGATTTAGGATTAGACACAGGTAAAAAAACAAAGGGTAAGAGTTTTTCAACCAGTGCAGAAGTTTTAAATGAATTAAAAGATGCCCATCCAATTGTTAACTATATATTAGAGTATAGACAATTAACAAAACTTTATTCAACTTACATAGAAGGTATTGAACAAGCATTGTTTAAGGATTCTAAAGTGCACACCATCTATGCTCAAGCCTTAACCGCTACAGGAAGATTATCAAGTTTAGAACCCAACTTACAAAATATTCCAATAAGAACTGAAGAAGGTCGACAAATTAGAAAATTCTTTAAAGCGGATAATAATGACTATTTAATGAGTGCAGACTATTCTCAAATTGAGCTAAGAGTCTTAGCTCATATGAGTGATTCACCTCAACTAATCAGTGACTTCAACCATAATAAAGATATTCACATTGAAACCGCTAAAAAAGTATTTGGTAGCGAAGAAGTTTCAAGTGATGAAAGAAGAAAAGCTAAAGCCGTTAACTTTGGTATTATTTATGGGATTGGTGCATGGAGTTTATCGGATGACATTCAAACCACACCTAAAGAAGCCCAAGCCTTTATTGACCGATATTTTGAAATATACCCAGAAATTAAAACATTCATGGATAGTGTTGTTGAAGGGGCTTCAAATGATGGATTTGTAAAAACTATTATGAACCGAAGACGTTATATTCCTGAATTAAAAAGTCCAATATTTGCGGTTAAATCATTCGGAAAAAGAACGGCGATGAACGCACCTATTCAAGGGTCAGCTGCTGATATTATTAAAAAAGCAATGATTGATTTGGATGCTTACTTAACCGATAACCAGTTAAAATCAACCTTAGTTCTTCAAGTTCATGACGAACTGGTACTTAATGTGGTACCTGAAGAAGTAGAGTTATTAAAAGACGTTTTACCAAAAGTGATGAATAACGCAGTCAAACTTAAAGTTACCTTAAAAACCAGTAACGCTATGGGTAAGACTTGGTATGAACTAGATTAATATGCCAGAACTACCAGAAGTTGTTACAGTTAAAAACTTTTTAAATACTGTAGTAAAAGGTAAAACTATTCAAAATATCCAAGTCAACTATCCAAAAATGATGTTAGAATCAGTTAAAAATAGTTTAATCGGTCAAACGGTTCATGAAGTCACCACTAAAGGGAAATATTTAATTTTTCATTTAGACGATTATAATTTAATCAGCCACTTAAGGATGGAAGGTAAATACTACCTCCCTAAAACAAGCATCGTAAATAAACATGATCATATAATTTTTTATTTTAATGATGTAGAATTACGTTATAATGATACTAGAAAGTTTGGCACGTTTGATTTAAGAAACAAAGTAGAAACTTATACATTAAAACCTCTAAGTAATATTGCGGATGAACCTTTTACAATCCAATTAGACATGTTTTATAAAAGTATTCATAAATCAAATCGTAAAATTAAAACCCTACTTTTAGACCAAAGTGTGATTGCGGGAATTGGGAATATCTATGCCAATGAAATCTTATTTTTATCAAAGATTAACCCGAATCGCTTAGGATCTAAAATTAAGAAAAAAGAAGCTAAAGTAATGATTGAACATTCCGTTAATGTTTTGAATGAAGCCATCAAAATGGGCGGAACCACCCTTCATACATTTACTAATAATGGTGAGGTTGGTTATTTTGCTTTAAACTTACATGTTCATACGAAGGACAATTTACCTTGTCCAGTATGCCGAACTGCTATAGTAAAAGAAAAAATAAATGGGCGGATGAGTTATTATTGTCCTCTCTGCCAAAAGGAGTAAAACATGCTTAAAGTTGGAATAACTGGATCTATTGGAACAGGAAAAACCTTAGCAAGTAACTTTTTTAAAGAAAAAGGTTACACTGTACTAGATGCCGATTTAATCAATCAAGCATTACTAAAAGATGAAAAAGTGATTCAAGAGATTAATCATAAATTGTTTGATTTAGAAAGTAAAGTATTAGATAAAAAAAAGGTTAGAGAATTGATATTTTCTAATCCTAAGAAAAAAGAAGTTTTAGAAAGTATTCTTCACCCAATTATATATATAAAAATGGAAGAAGCGTTAAAAAAATTAGAACATGATGCGATTGTGTTTTTGGATGTACCTTTGTTATTTGAGGCTGAATTTGATCAATTAACCGATTATAATTTAGTGATATTCGCCTCTAAAGATCATCAAATCGATAGACTTATCAAAAGAGACTCAATTACCAAACAAGAAGCTTTATTAAGAATTAAAGCACATTTTGATATTAGACAAAAAATGCGTCTTGGGGATTATGTCATTAATAATGATGAATCGGTAGAAAACACATTGGAACAACTCAACCAATGGTTAGAAAACTTTAAAAAAGTTGGACAAAGGTTTATCAATAGGAAAAAGTTTGAGAAATACATATAATATAGGAGGGTTAGTATGGCTATATATAGAACAAGCGAGAACGCAAAAGACGATAGGTTATTAACAAATTGGTATCAAAACGATTATACCCAATGTATGGAGGCTGCAAAGAAGGTTTGCTTACAATATGGGTATAAATTGGTTCACCAAGATGATAATTATGGTGAATTCATTTTTGAACGTTCTAAAGACACTTTAGATGTCAAAATCATTTCAATGACCAGAAGAGAAACTTGCATCGATTTTGTCATTAACTCTAACGTATTGTTAGATTTAGGCCGTTCAAAAAGTGTAATAGAAGATTTATATGAGAGGCTAAAAAGAGAACTCAGATTCTTTAAGCGTTAGGTGAATTAATGGGAAAAAGTTTTTGGATTATGACTCATGGTTACACCTCCGCAGAAGACAACAAAGTTTTGTCACTTCTATATCAACCTCTAATTGGCACCAATGCCCATGGGTTATATATGATGTTGATGAACTTAGTGGATAGAACCCGTCTTCAATCGGATGTGTTTGAAATCAAATTATTAATGGATTTACTTAATGTTAAAGAAGACACTTTAATGAACAGTAAAGATAAACTAGAAGCCATGGGGTTATTATCGACATTTGTAAAAGATGATATTTACTTATTTAGACTAAATATGCCGCTGTCTGCGAAACAATTTTTCTTAGATGGTATTTTAGGGTCTTATTTAAGGAGCGAAGTTGGCGTTGATAATTTTGATTTATTAATGGCTTATTTTAGTGTGCCTGAAATTTCAAAGAAAGGTTATAAGAACATAACCAAGACATTTGATGATATTTACAAAGTTCAAAGTGTGGATATTATTCAAAGTGAAAAATTTATTTTTGGCAGAAAGAATGGTAAAGGGGTGATTGTTAAAGATGCGTTTAACTTTGATAGTCTATTTGAAATACTACCCCCGAGAATTAAAAAGAAATCTTTGTACCCAAAGAAAATAGTATCTCAAATTGCCTCAGTAATGTACGTGTATAACTTTAGATTAGATGAGATGTCTGATATTTTATCAGCCTCTTATGATGAAGATAATAAATCCATATTTTATGAAAGAATTGGGATTACCTCAGCGAACTATTTCCAAACCACTTATGGAGAAAACCTCATCAGTGTAGAAGAAAAAGAAGATCCCGCCGATATTAATTTATCTGCCATTAGACCTCAAGACTTAGTTAGTTTCTTTGGTCAAAAGATGACCAATCAAAACTTTGCACTTGAAACAATTAGACAATTCATTGATAGAAATGCTGTGGATATTGGGTTAATTAATGCGGTTATTATTGTGGCTCTTAAGTACCACGATGAGCTACCAGGGTTAAATTACTTAGAGAAAGTCTTAAATGACTGGTTAAGTAAAGGTATAAGAACTGGTGAAGAAGCTTTACCGATTATTGAGAAAACTGATGAGACCACCAAATCAACGAAACGTAAAAAAGCTAAAAAAGGTGTTGAATGGGAAGAACCTGCTTGGTTGGATGAGATTATTAGTTCACTAGGAGAAAAATCATGATGGATCAAATGCGAAAAACAATTAAAGATTTTCCTGAAACTAAGGATCTTACCTTAACAGATCATGAAGTTTTAATTGTCTATGACTATGTAAAACAAAAAAAGAAGTTTAACCAAAATGACCCAAATATAAACTTTGAACCTGTCTTGAAGTTTGAACCAGTTAGAGTTGAATTAATGCCTTCTAAAGCCTATCAAGAAGCCTTAGACCGTAAAGAAAAACTAAAGCATATTGATACACTATATAATGCCAACTATGTTTTAGAAGCGGATTTAAATGATTTTACTAGAAATAATGATGAACGAAAAGAAGCTTATGAATTGGCTAAAACGTTCGTTGATAACTTTGAGAAAGAAAAATTTATTAAAGGGTTATATTTTTATGGTCAAAATAGAACTGGTAAAACATTTCTAATTAGTGCGATTGCCAACGAATTATCCAAAAAAGGTGTGTCAATAATATTTGCGTATGTACCTGATTTAGTACGAAATATCCATTCAGGAATTGGCGACAATACTGTAGAAGAAAAAGTTAAACAACTTAAGTATTGTGACCTGTTAATTTTAGATGATTTAGGTAGTGTAAAGATGGGGTTATGGTTTAGAGATCAAATATTTGGCTCTGTGATTCAACATAGACTATCGACAGGGGCACCAATTATTATTTCATCCAATTTAGACATTCAACAACTGGCAAATTTCTTAATTGATGATTCAGTAAGTAATGATAAATATAATGCAGTAAGAATTATTACAAGAATCAATGAAATGACCGATTCAGTTAAGTTGTCAGCCTATCGGTACCAAAAAAAATAAAACAAATAAAATAGACATTTCAGGGTATGTAGATATACTTTAAGTGTCTATTTTTTATTTTTTTAATACTTCAAAATGTAACACTCAACAGTTAATCCGAAAAACAATAATGATACATCAATGGATAATAGTATGAAAATAATTGACTAAATTTATTAAAGTGATATAATTAAAAATGAAATGCGTA
>CAYJBF010000002.1:0-23460 GCA_964368415.1 uncultured Acholeplasmataceae bacterium
TAGTTATACTAAGTGATAAGTATCAAACTCTAATAACAAATACATTGAAGTTATTTATTCACCTTTTTGCTCTTTTTTCACAGAGTCTTCTTTTATTTTTTTTAAGAAGGCTTCTTTTTTTCTCTTTTTATAGGTATCTACTAGTCGTTTAGTGTGTACATAAGGGATAATTAAACCCATAAGTTGTAAAGAGAGTAAAACAAACACAACGATAAGAATCTGTTCTTGTAAATACGTCCACACGAAATAAATTTGTAGAGCACTTAAACCGATTTCTATAAAACTAGTCATGATTAAGTATTTAGCCCATGTTCTTTGTGCATACATCCAACTTTCGTGGTCTGCTTGAGCACTTTTTGTTCTAAAACCGACTCTATTATTAATTTGGTTAGGTGGATAAACTTTCATGACAAGTCCAACGCCTAATATTAAAAATGGAGTGATTAAACTTAAAATAATATATTCTGTCATCATACACCTCTTTAAAAATAATCAGGGCTAGCAGGGATCGAACCTGCGATATATGGGTCAGAGCCATTTGCCTTACCACTTGGCTATAGCCCTATTTATTTTGGTTCAAATTTAATAAGTTTAGTGTACTAGTAAATGATTCAGTAGGTTCTACTTCAAATTCTAAAAATTCATGCGTGACTGGGTGATAAAAGCCAATTAATCGAGCATGAAGGGCTTGTCCGTCATGAATTAAAGGATTTTTCTTTGGTCCGTAAGTGGTATCTCCAACCAATGGATGATTAATATAAGCCATATGCACTCTGATTTGGTGCGTTCTACCAGTTTCAAGTTCACATTCAAGATAACTAAATTGCGCATTTTGCTTGATAACTTTAAAATGGGTTGTTGCATGTTTACCTTCAGGATTTACAGCCATTTTTGTTCGGTTGTTTAGGTCTCTACTGATAGGGGCATTAATGGTGCCTGAGGCCTCGGTAAATGGGTTATAACAAATGGCTTGATATATTCTTTTTGTCTTCTTTTGCTTAAATTGGTCGACTAAAGCATCATAAGCTTGATCCGTTTTCGCCACCACCAATAAACCTGAGGTATCTTTATCAATTCTATGAACGATTCCAGGTCTATCTGCACCGCCCTTATAAGAAAGGTTTTTGGTATGGTATAACAGAAATGAAACTAAACTAGTATCGTGGTTTGAGACACTTGGGTGAACATTAAGACCTTTAGATTTATTAACCACTAAAACGTGATCGTCCTCATAAACAACTTCTAAGTTTAGGTTAACCGCTTCGATTTTAAAAGGTTCAATATCATCAATGATTTGAAGGACATCGCCTTCTTTTAGTTTATAAGATGGTTTGATAGGGATATTATCAATGGTAATATTCCCTTCAGTGAATAGTTTTTTGACTTGACTTCTAGAATAACTATCTAGGACTTCAGTGACATAAATATCGGCTCTAGAAATATCGTCTTTTTCAATTGTTGTTGTTATTTTCATGTTCTTCGGTGGGATCACTTTCTGTTTGAGCTTTTTTGTTTCTAATATCTTCGAAAAATAAAATGTCTATCGCAAACATGATAACACCCGTCACTAAGCTCATATCAGCGACATTGAATGTTGGATATACGTATGATCCAAAGATGAATTGTAAGAAATCTATGACATAGCCAAAAGATAAACGGTCAATAAAGTTACCTATAGTACCGGCAACCATTAACGCTAAACCAATAGAATAAAATTTCTTTGATTTAAAGTCTGCCTTGGTAAACAAGTATCCAAATGCGGTTAAAGCGATAATAGGTACCACATATAAGATAAAGACATTATTTTCAAAACTACTCCAGGCTACCCCAAAATTATGGTGTTCAACTAAATGAAAGAAATTTGGAATAATCTTTAATGCCGGCTCATTAAATGAACCGTATTGATTGGGAATGTATAAACGGGTTAACCATTTCGTTAGTTGGTCTAATAAAATGACCCCTAAAGTAATGGCACTACCGATAAAATAAGACTTGTATTTAAATATAAATTGTTTCATAGTTGTCCTCCAATAATGATAGTGATTAAAATAAACAAGATTATCATAATGATACTAAAAATAGTAATATTGGTTATTTTAACGAGTTTTAAAGGCTTCTTTTTAGGGTAAAACAATGCTTTATGATACAAAATGGTAAATAAACTATACCACAATATTAAACTTAAGCATAAAGTCCATACTAAAAAGTAAATTAAGTTAAGGTAAATAAAACTATTAGAAATCACTAAGACAATCGGTAAGAATATAATACTAGAACCCAATAAGCCTTCTAATGCTCTAATGAATCTTGTTTTAAAGATAACCGATCGGATGATTTCTTTTTCAAGTTTAACCCTTTTTAGATAAGTATTCAAGTGCTTCACTAATGTGACCTACCTTTACTAAATCAAATGATGGCGATTTAATCGTGTTATACGCCTCTAAGGCTTCTGAATAATTTTCTTCTGGACAGAAAAACACATCAACTTTACCATTAACAGAATAGATTTTTTCCTTGATGCCACCAATTTCACCAACATTACCATAAACATCAATGGTTCCAGTTCCGGCGATGATTATGTCTTGATAATGAATATTTAATAAGGAACTGTAGATATTTAAGGTTTGAAGTAACCCTCCAGAAGGTCCTACAATAAAGTCATTTTGGTAACTGGCATGATAAGATGGTGAAGTACGAATAATCTCATAAAATGGTTTTATGGTCATCATAAACTTGTTTTCTTGGGTCTGTTTGATTGTATAAGTTATTTCCTTAGAATCTCTTAAGACAACCAGGTTTATCGATTGATGACTTGAAAAATATTGATTAATGGCCGCACTAGTCATTTCTGTTATTAGGTTATCATCCATTTTAAGGATAATATCGCCTAATTTACCATTGTTGGCTAAGGTGAGATTAATAATATAGCCTTTAAGTTCATATTCAATGGATACCGTAGGGTCTATCTTTGAAGCTTCATGATAACTATAAATTAATCCGTATTGGTAAGATAGTTCTTCATCAATCAGCCCCATCTTATAAGAATCTTGAAGGCTAAAGGTATATATATTATTTCTTATGGTACTTCTATCCGTTAATGAACTTATAAAAAGTTGAAACGGGGTTGGGTTATCATAGCTTATGACATATACGCTATAAAAATCATTGTTTAGGTTGCGGTTATCTATTTCTATTCCTTTAACTAGCTTATGAATACCTCCCGGTAAAATCACAGAATAGTTTTTCAAAGGAAAACTTAATAAAAAAAGTATCGCTAAATAAGGCACTAAAACAATGATGATACGCTTTTTATATTTTTTAAGCCATGTTGTAATCATAAGAAGTCAATTTCGTTAAATAAACGGTAAGATACCTTTGCTGCATCTAACATCTTTTTAGCAGCAACATCTGATTCGGTTTGTTCGTATTTTTGACCATAATAAACAATTTCTTTAATCCCGCTTTGAATGAGCATTTTAGCACATTCATGACAAGGGAAAAGTGTGACATAAATCGACGCATTTTTGAGACTTTGGGTTGCATTTAAAATGGCGTTCATTTCAGCATGAACGACATAAGGGTATTTTGTGTTAGAAAAATTTCCCTCTTTTTCCCAAGGAAACTCATCATCCGAGAGCGCACTTGGAAACCCATTATAGCCTATCCCAATAATACGTTTGTCAGTGTTAATGATACAAGCACCAACTTGAGTATTAGGATCTTTACTTCTTTTGGATGATAATAAGGCTACCCCCATAAAGTATTGGTCCCATGAGATATAATCAGTTCGCTTCATTTTTTCTCCTCATTTTTAATTAACCCTAAATCCACATGACAATACCCATTAGGATTTTTCTTTAAATATCTTTGATGGTATTCTTCAGCAGGGTAATAATTTCTTAAAGGTTGAACCTCAACAACTGGTTTCCTACCCGTACTACGTTCAATCGTTTTAAGGTAGTCTCTAAGAACTTGTTTATCAGCCTCATCCACATAATAAAACCCACTTCTATATTGAATGCCAATATCATTGCCTTGACGGTTTAAAGTAAATGGATCAATGAAACGGAAACAATGATTTAGTAAAGTAGTGAGTGATAATATGTATTGATCATAAACAATGTGCACTGTTTCAGCGTGTGAAGCCCTATGATTTAGTAAATCTTGGTAGGTTGGGTTTTCAATATTCCCATTAGCATATCCAACTTGGGTTTTAATAACCCCTTTTAATTGAGCAAAATAGGCTTCAACGCCCCAAAAACAGCCGCCTGCGACATAAATCTCTTTCATAATTTTTCTCCCTATATATTATTATTTTATTTATTCTTTTTCTTCTGTTCTTTCAATGCCAAGTTCGATTTCTTGTTGAACATCAACATAGTCTGGTGCACCCATCATTAAATCCCTTGCGCTTTGTGTTTTAGGGAATGCAATTACATCTTTAATGTTTCTTGTGCCAGTCATTAACATAACCAGTCTATCAAGCCCTAACGCAATTCCACCATGGGGTGGTGTCCCATATTTTAACGCTTCAACTAAGTAACCAAATCGTGCTTCCACGATTTCGTCAGTTAAGCCTAATAATTCAAACATTTTCGCTTGGGTCTTACTGTTATGAATTCTAATAGAGCCGCCACCCAATTCATAACCGTTTAAGACGATATCATAAGCATTTGCTAACATTGTATCTAATGAACCTTCTAAGTTAGGGTTGTCTTTAGCTGAAGTAAACGGATGGTGTCTCGCTACATAACGTTCATCTGTATCACTATATTCAAATAGTGGGAAGTCTACTACCCAAACAAAGCTGAATTTATTTTCGTCAATTAAACCAAGTAAATTAGCTACTTCATTTCTAACGACACCCAATCCGTTTGAAGCTTTTTCAAAGGAATCATGGTAACCAAATAGTAATAAGTCATTTTCATTTAAATTTAAAGAAACTTTTTGTTCATCGTTAAAGAATTTTGCGATACTACCAGTTAATTCGCCGTTAGTCATCTTAAGGAATGCTAAACCTTCAGAGTGGTTTTTCTTTGCTAATGCGGTAAGGTTATCTAATTGTTTTCTTGTTAAAGATGCCCCATTTGGTACAAGTAAGGTTCTAACCGATTTGCCAGCTAAGAACGGGATCTCAATGCCTTCTAAATTTGGAGTGCTTAATTTAAGTTCATAACGAAGGTCTGGTTTATCTGAGCCATAGGAAAACATGGCATCTTTAAAGGTAATTCTATCAATTGGAAGTTTAATCTCATAATTTAGGATTTTACGGAAAGTATGCGCTAAAACTTCTTCTGTTAGGTTTAGAATATCATTTTGTTTAACAAATGATGCTTCAATATCTATTTGAGTGAATTCTAATTGACGGTCACTTCTTAAGTCTTCGTCTCTAAAACAACGTGCCACTTGGAAATAACGTTCAAACCCCGAAACCATATAAAGTTGCTTATAAATTTGAGGGGATTGTGGTAAAGCATAGTACTGACCGTGGTATAGTCTAGAAGGAATTAGGAAGTCTCTAGCCCCTTCTGGTGAACTTTTACCTAAAAATGGGGTTTCTAGTTCAAAGAAGTTTTTCTTTAATAGTGCTTCTCGTATTGCTTGGGTAATTTGAGAACGCATCATAATAAATCTTTGCGTTTCTTTTCTTCTTAAGTCTAGATAACGGTATTTAAGTCTTGTATCTTCAAGAGCGTTATCTTGATAAGAGATTGAGATTGGTGGATTTAATGCAGTATTTAATACAGTTAAATCACTAACGATTACCTCGATATCGCCGGTTAAAAGGTCTTTATTTTTTGATTCTCTTTTAACAACTTCGCCTTTGATTTCAATAACATACTCATTTTTTAGTTCAGTAGCTTCTTTGTAAAAAGCATTTTCTGGTTTAAAAACTAGTTGCGTAATACCATGGTAGTCTCTTAAGTCTACAAAGATTAAACCGCCTAAGTCACGACGTTTAGCTACCCAGCCTTTTAAAAATACGTGTTGATTAATATTTTTTAAAGTTAATTCATTATTGTGGTGTGTGTATTTCATATTATTTACCTAATTTCTTTATAAGTGTCTCTAAAGTCACTTTTTCTTGTTCTTGTGTGAATGAATCTTTAAGGGTGAATAACCCTTGCTCAATTTCTTCTTCGCCTATTATAATAAAGTATTTTGCTTTGGAGTTAACTGCAAGTTTTAATTGCCCTTTAAATCCTTTAGATTCGTGATCAATATCACCTTTAAAGCCTAAGTCACGAAGTTTGGTGAGTAACCCCAAAGCTTTTTGGTGAATCTTTTTATCAAAAGTAATGATAAAGAAATCTGGTTTAACGTCTTCATGAAGTTGAATGTTTTCACATTCTAACGCCATCATTAAACGTTCCATTCCAAAGGCTATCCCAACCCCATCTAAGTCAGGTCCACCAAGTTCTTGAACCAAATGTTCATAGTGACCACCACCACCTAACACATTTTGAGCTCCAAACCCTTTAATATTGGCTTCTACTTCAAATACTGTATGACCATAATAGTCTAAACCTCTGACAAGGCGTTTATCAACTTCATAGTTAATGCCCATACTGTCTAAGTAACTTAACACTTCACTAAAATACTTTTTGGCTTCTTCTGAGTAATAATCACTTGGTGTAGCGGCTTCTTTAACAAAAGGTTTATGACTATCAATCTTACAATCTAAGATACGAATTGGATTTTCTGTAATTCTTCTTTGACAATCACTACACAACTCTGATCTATGACCTTCAAAATATAGAGTTAAAGCATCTTTATAATGACTTCTTGAGGCAATGTCACCTAAAGAATTTACTTTGATTTTAACTTGTTTTAGACCTAAAGAAGCAATTAGTTTATAACTTAATGCAATCACTTCAGCATCTAAAGAACTACTTTTTATCCCTACTGCTTCGATACCAAATTGATAGAACTGACGGAATCTACCTTTTTGAGGGCGTTCATATCTAAAGTTAGGCCCTAAGTAATAAAGTTTAGTGAGACCTTGATTGGCGAATAACTTGTTTTCTACATAAGCTCTAATCGCCCCAGCTGTACCTTCCGGTCTTAAGGTTAAATCACGATCTCCTTTATCTTTAAAGTTATAGGTTTCTTTTGTAACCATATCAGATAGTTCTGTTTTTCTATGAAAAACACTAGAGTGTTCAAAGATTGGTGTTCTTATTTCAGCATAACCATAAAGTTCCATCAATTTCTTGATGTGGTTCTCTAATGCTTGATATTTAATTGTTTCATTGGGTAACAAATCATATGTACCCTTAGGTTTTTGTTGCATAATAGGTCTTCCTTTCAATTTCATAGACATAAACATCATGATAGGTTTTAGTCTTAATGTGATAATGGTGTAATTTTAAAATATCGGTTAATTGGAGGTTATTTTTCTCAATAACTTTTCTTGACCCAATATTTTCTTTGATTGATTTAATAATAATCTTATTTAAGTTAAGTTTAGTAAACCCAACCTCTATCAAAGCTTTTAAAGCCTCACTCATGACACCCTGACCCCAATAGTCTTTATGCAGTAAATAACCGATCTGAGCAGAAAAATCTGAATAATCAAAGGTATGAAATTCAATGATTCCAATCATTTTATTCTTCGTCAGGTCAACAATGGCATAGCCTATTGGCTCATGTTGTCTTAATCGTTTATAATATATGTTTTTAATAGCTGATTTGGCTTGAGATATCGTTTTAAAAGGGCGCCAAGTCAAATATTGAATATTCTGGGGATCTTTTCCAATCTCAAAATAATCTTTGGCATCTTTTTTTAATAACGTACGCAATTTATAATTTCCAAAAACAACCTCTGGCATGTTATCTGTCTTCATAATACCCCTTTAACAGAAAAACTAAAATGATTCTTTAAACTGTTGGACTTTGGTTTTTAAAAATTCTTTGTAAACATTATAAGCAACCGATATAACTATTAATATTGGGATTGATACAATAATCCCAATAATTCCAAACAAAGCGGAGAATATTAAGATTCCACCAATGGTTAATACTGGACTTAATTCCATTCGTTTTTTATAAATCATTGGGTTAATTAAATAAGCATCTAAATTTGGGAAAATTAATAAGAAAATGACAATGACTATTATTGAATATAATGGGTTTTGTAAGGAAACCCCTATTAGGATTGCAAATATACCCGATAAATATCCACCAAAGTAAGGTATTAAACTAAACAGTGCTGCCAATAAACCGATTAAAAAGACATAGTTTAAGAATGCGTGGTTAAAGATAGATAATAGTAAGAATAAAAACACATATTCAATAAATTGTATTGAGGCAATTAATAATTCAGACGTAATATATCTCTTTAAATCATAATAGAGTCTAGAAACAAATTGATAAGTTTCTTTCTTTTCTCTAGCACGTAAGATTAGTTTAGCACGGTCTTTAATGTGATTAAATTTCGCTAAGAAAATAATCCCTACAACTATAGTAACAAACATACTAATCACAAATGAAATTACTTGGTTAGTACCATCTTCTCTTGCAGTAAAGAAGTTTGTAATAGCGGTAATATAAGATTTAATACCATTATCTACAGCCGCTACTATACTAGTAATATCTACATTAAATAGATCGCCAAACTCTAATAAAACTAAATTAATCCCGTTCATCATATTGGGCATATCATCAACGACTGGCTTAATGACAAAGAAAATAATTAAAACAATAATGAATAGAGCCAAAATATAGATAACTATTGCTGAAATGACTCTAGGAATCTTTAGTTTAGCTTCCAAAAAGCTAACATAAGGGTTAAAAACAAACGCTATTGAAAATCCTATAATTATTGGTAATAACGCATAAAACACATTTTTAATGATTCCCCACCAAAGTGGACTAAGTAAATAAATCAAATATAAAATAGCTAATATCAATAAAATATTCAAGTATTTAAAATTGATTTTACTTTTCATCTTACGCCTCCGAATCAATTAAGATGGATAGTGGCCCGTCATTTAGATAAGTAATATGCATATGACCACCAAATACACCGGTTTCTACATGAAACATTTTTCTAAGATCTTCAATCATTTTTTCATAGTAGTGTATTGCTAGCTCTTTTGGAGCACTTAATGTGAAGGATGGGCGGTTGTTATTTTTAACATCGCCATACAAAGTAAATTGACTGACAAGTAAAATAGAGCCATTCACTTGTTTTAAGTTTTTGTTCATTTTACCGTCTTTGTCTTGAAATATTCTTAAATTTTGAATTTTTCTTAAAATATATTCATAATCTTTGTCTGTATCGGTCGTTTTGATGCCTAGAAAGACAATGTAGCCTAAACCAATTTCAGTTTTATAGTCTTCACAAGTTAATTTTGCAAATTCAACACGTTGAACCAACGCCCGCATTAGACATACTTCCTTTCAATACTATAAATATCATGGACATTCATGAGTTTTAACATCATGGCTTCTAACTCTTTGTTGTCTTTAACAAGGAGTTTTAAAGTTGTGGTGGATTCTAACCTTGGATTAGAAACCGCATTAATTTCAGCAATACTAATACTTGCTGAATTAATTATAGAAATCATATCAGCTAAAATATTATCTCTATTAGCACTTAATATTTTAATTCTGGTTGGGTATTTTCTTTCAATGTTACTTGCCCAGTATACTTCGACAAAGCGTTCATTGGCTAAGGCTTTAATATTTGGACAGTCTTTATGATGTACCACAATCCCAGACCCTTTAGAAACATACCCGTGAATTTCATCCCCTGGAATTGGTAAACAACAATTGCCAATTTTAATTTGAGGGGTATTGATGCCTTCAACGATAATGCCAGTTGAGTGGGTGGTGGTTAAGATACGTTGTGTTTTTTCTAATTGACGTTTTAAAAGCTGTTCTTTATCAATTTCTTTACCCAGTAATTTTGCAATGACTGTTTTTTCAGATAAAATACCTTTTCCAACTTCAATATATAAGCCTTCAACCGATGAAACCATGTTTTTTGAAAAATTCGAACTCGCAAAATCATCGTCTAATTTGGTTAGATCTGCTTTTTGAGCTACCGCTTCTCTTTCAATCGCTTCTTTACCCATGGTGTAAAGTTTATCTTTATTTAATTTATTTAAGAAATTTCTAATCTTTGTTTTCGCATGACTAGATTTAACAATTTTTAACCAGTCTTCAGAAGGTCCTGGTGAATTTTTGTTGGTTTTTATAGAGACAACATCGCCAGTTTGAAGTTGATAGCTTAGTGGAACTATTTTATTATTAACCAGTGCACCAACCGCTTTGTCACCGACATCACTATGAATTCTATAGGCAAAATCTATAGGGGTTGAACCTCTATTTAACTCAATAACTTGACCTTTAGGGGTAAACACGTAGACATTAGCGGTTAATAAATCCGATTTAACGGATTCAACGAATTCATCGGCACCTTCGGTTTTGGTATCATCATCTTCCGTCATTTTTAAGAGTTCACCATACCATTTTAGTTTTTGCGCAATTTCAAATTGTTCTTTTTCTTTAGAGTAGGTTTTACCTTCTTTATAAGCCCAGTGTGCTGCAATCCCAAGCTCAGCAATCTTATCCATTTCTTCAGTTCTAATTTGAATTTCAAAAATCGAACCATTGTCGGCTAAGATGGTTGTATGAAGAGATTGATACATATTTGGTTTAGGTACGGCAATATAGTCTTTAAAACGTTTTGGAATTGGGACAAAATGGGCATGAATGATCCCTAATACTTGATAACAAGTCTCAATTTTGTCAACAATAACTCTAATCGCTAGAATATCATAGATATCTTCAAAAGCACGTTGTTGAAGCACCATTTTCTTATAAATAGAGTAAACGGATTTACTTCTACCAGAAATATCAAATTCAATAATCTTATTGTCGTGAAGTAATGTTTTGATATTTCCCATCATACTTTCAAGGACATCATTATGAATTCTTTCTTCATTTTCAACAAGGTTTTTAATGCGGTAAAAGTAAGGTGGATTAATGACCTTTAAACTTCTATCTTCTAATTCAGCTTTAATGCTAAAAAGCCCTAGTCTATGCGCAATTGGTGCATATATATCTAAAGTCTCATTAGCTATTTTGATTTTCTTTTCAATAGGTTGATGTTCAATAGTGCGCATATTATGCAGTCTATCCGCTATTTTAATAAGGATAACCCTAATGTCTTTACTCATCGCGAGTAACATTTTTTGATGGTTATCAGCTTGGGAAATTTCTGTTGAAAAAGATAACTTATTAATCTTAGTGACCCCATCAACCAAGGTCTTAACATCTTCACCAAACTTTTTCTCGATATCTTCTAAAGTAGTTTCTGTGTCTTCAACAACATCATGCAATAATGCCGCTATTAAAGTATTAGGACCACTTGATAAATCTGCTAATATATAAGTAACAGCTAATGGATGTGTAATATACTTATCACCACTCTTACGAAACTGACCTTCATGCTTAAAAGCGGCTAGTTCGTATGCATCATTGATACGCTTTAAGTCGCTTTTTTTATGAATGTATGTTTCGATCTTTTCGAGTAATTCTTCATATGTGACAAGTTTCATCCAATCACCTTTCTTAATACTTTAATGACACAAATAATGGAATGTCTTTTAGTTTGTCTCTACCATTTAAATCTTCTAATTCGATAAAGAAGGCTGCACCTACAACAGTGCCACCTAATTTTTCAACGAGTTTAATGGTTGCTTCAATGGTTCCACCTGTTGCTAGTAAGTCATCAATAACGATAACTTTATCACCAGGTTTAACACTATCACTGTGCATACTTAATGTGTTTGAACCGTATTCTAAATCATAAGAAACACTGATAGTTTCTCTAGGTAATTTGTTTGGCTTCCTTACGGGTGCAAAGCCTACTTCTAACGCATAAGCAACCGGACAACCAAAGATAAAACCTCTAGCTTCGGGACCAACAACTAAGGTTGCCCCAACTTCTCTTGCAAACTGAACCATTTGGTCACAGGCTTCTTTAAATGCTTTTCCATCAAGCATTAATGGGGTAATGTCTCTAAATATAATTCCTTCTGTCGGAAAATCTTTAATTGAAGCTATATATTTTTTTAAATCGCTCATTATTTTCATCCTTTCGATAATATTACTATTATACCTCAATTTAATCTTTTTTTTAAGGCCCTAAAGCGAAAAAGTCATCATAAGTTCTAAACTTCTTGCTGCTTTAGTTACTAATGGGGTTTGGAGATATCGATAACCCAATTGTTTAACATCATCCAAGTTTTGCAGAGTATATAATCCTTGAGGGATTAATGTTAGTTTTTCTCGCTTTTCCATTATGAATCTTAAGGCGTCTTTGTTGAAATTCGTCAACATAATATAACTCACATCTAATCCTTTATTTCTAATTTCTTCAAAATCCAGGTGATCTATAATTTCATAACACAATGTATCATCACTATCATTAATCTTTTGATAAGCGTTTAAGAATCCGCCTAAAATATGGATTTCTTCTTTTGTGACTAGTCTAAAATTAAGGTCAGAAGCGCCACCATCCCTTAATGCTTTTTTCTCTACGACTTTTAAGCCAGGGGTATAGTAGTGAGGGTCTAACAATATAGTTGGTGCAAGTTTATCAACGTATTGTTTAGTTAGTGTCGCAATTCCGCTCATTCTACCAATTAGTCTTGTTAAAATTCTACCTATTTTTAACGTATCATGGGTATACCCGTTGAGTGATAGCAAAATGTCACCACGACGCATTAAATCACCATCTTGTTTATGAAGCCTAGGGACTAGCTGTGAATTATAATAAGTAATTAATTGTGATGCATCTTCTAAACCTGAAACAACCCCATCTTCAAGTGCAACGATATAAAGGGTTTTTATTTCGTTAACAATCAATGGTTTTTCAGTTGTAATTTCTGAGATTAATCTTTCGTATAGTGTAATATTCATTTATTCACCTCTTCTATCTATTTTATACTTTTTTACCCATTATAAGCAAGTAATTATGATATAATTAAGTATATAGTTAGAAATAAGGTAGGATATATGAAACCATTAGCGCACAGATTAAGACCTGTCACTTTCGATGATGTTGTTGGTCAAGAACATCTAGTTGGACCTAACGGCATTATTAAAACAATGCTAGAAAGAAAAAACTTAATAAGTTTTATTTTATATGGTAGTCCTGGTACAGGTAAAACAACCATAGCATTAATTACAGCTGAAAACTCTGGAATGGATTCTTATCATTTTAACGCATCCACCGATAATAAGGCTTTACTTAAAGAAATTTGTGATACGACTATGTATAGAGATATCGTCTTAATTGTCGATGAAATACACCGTATGAAAACTGATATTCAAGACTACTTATTACCCTTTGTTGAAAATGGTAAAGTAACAATTATTGGAATAACTACTTTAAACCCTTATAGTGCGGTTAACCCGGCGATTCGTTCTAGATGTCATATCTTCAAAGTTGAAGATATACAAGCTGATGATATTAAAAATGTATTAGTAAAAGCTCTACATAGTGATGAAATATCCTATGATGGTGAGGTTTCAAATGAGGTATTAAACTATATTTCTGAAAGTTCTAACCATGAAGTTAGAACTGCTTTAAATATGTTAGAAGCAACTTTAATTTATGGCGCGAAAGAACATTTAATTACCTTGGCTATCGCAAAACGTGCTATAGGTGATAAATCATTAAGATTAGATAGTGATGGGTCTAATTTCTTTGATATCTTATCGGCGTTTCAAAAGTCTATCAGGGGTAGTGACGTTCAAGCAAGCCTCCACTATCTCGCAAGACTTCTTTTAATTGAAGACCTACAATCAGTGATAAGACGACTGCTTGTTATTGTTTATGAAGATGTCGGTATGGCCAATCCTAACTTAGGACCTAAAGTCTATGCGGCTTGTCAAACCGCTTTATTAGTTGGGTTACCTGAAGCACGAATTCCATTATCAGTTGCTGTGATTGATACAGCACTCTCACCTAAATCCAATACAGCTCTTACTGCTATTGATAAAGCGTTAGAAAAGTATAAAGAAGGAAAAGTTGGACCGATCCCAGATCATATCTTAAATAGATATATCATGCAAAATCCTGAAAGTTATAAGTACCCACATAACTATAAAAATAGTGTTATTTACCAACAATATTTACCAAATAATATTAAAGAGGATGTTTACTACGAACCCAAAGAGGAATCAAGTTACGAGATTGCCTTAAAGAAACGTTTAGAAGCACTCAAGTTATTATAAAGAAAAGACAGTCAAAATCGTGACTGTCTTTTTTAATGTTATTTATCGACTGCATTGCCCTGTTCTGTTGATATTAGAACAGGGATTGTAACAGGTCTTTGTTTGGTTTCTTTATATAAATATTTGTTGATGTCATCTCTAATAGTACTCTTTAGTTCATTCCAGTTAATATATTTATTTGTAAAATGATTAACGGCAGCTTCTTTAAAAATAATCTTAATTTGTTCACGGTGAGGTTCAAAGTCATTTTCAGGCATAAATCCCTTAACAACCACTTCTACATCCCCAACCAAAACTTTATTCTTTGGATCAATATGTCCAATACAAATCAAAGCACCATCTTCACTTAAGAGTTCTCTATCATGGATGACGATATCATTGACATCTCCAGCTTGAGAGCCATCAATTAAGATATCACCAGTACGGTATCTATCTCTTTGAATTACGGGTTTACCATCTGTAAATCTTAAAACGTCACCATTGTTCATTAACATGACTTCTTTTTCGTTATAACCCATTTCAACCGCTAATGATTGAACATGGTATTGCATACGATATTCACCAATAACGGGCATGATGTATTGGGGTTTTAAAAGACTGAACATCATCTTGATTTCATCTTTGGTTGCGTGGTTAATGGTTAAGAAACTCTTATCCATCACTTCAATAGTTGCCTCAGTTCTATAAAGCGTATCTAAGGTTTTAGCTGCCATTTTTTCTGTTCCAGGAATTGGCGGTGTTACAACCACCACCGTATCATTTTCATTGATGTGAATTAAACGGTCATGTTTTTTCACCATTCTTTGTAGCATATAAAATGGTTCATGTCTGTCTCCTGTGACTAAACATACTAAATCCGGATCATCGTTTTTATTTTTATCATCCACATATCTTAAATTAATCAGCTTGTTTTCAGGGATACTTAGATAATTCATTTTGATTGCGATATCAACAATACGTTGGGCTTTACGACCAATGATGGCGATACGTTTATCATACTTTAAGGCAATATCAATTACTTTTTGAATTTTTAATAAGTCACTTGAAAACAATGAAACTATAATTCGGTCGTTAGTATTAGAGAAGATCCGTGTTAGTTCTTGGTCTAACATATGGTTCATTCTTCCATCTAGTGGAATAGAACTATTAATAGATTCAACCATTAACAGTAATACTTTTCTTTCACCAATCTCATTAATTTTTTGAAAATCGGTTTGATAGTTTGCATCACTACTTTGATCAAAAGTAAAATCCGAAGTATAAACGATGGCACCATCTAATGTTTGAATCACTATTCCAACACTTTCAGGAATTGAATGGGTTGTTTTAAAGAAGGTAACTTTAACTTCCCCAAACTTTATAGTTGAATGCGGGGTTATCGTATTAAATTCAAATATTTCTAGATCATAGCCTTTATCTTTTAAAGAGTCTTTAATAATTTCAATTGTGAAATTAGTCGCATAAATAGGCACGTTTATATCCTTTAAGATATGCGAAATAGCCCCGATATGATCTTCATGGGCATGGGACATAAATATCCCTTTTATTTTATGTTTTTTATTGATTAATAAGCGGTAATCAGGAACAATTTCATCAACTCCGAATAATTCACTGGTTGGAAATTTTATTCCGCTATCTAATATAAAAATTTGTTCATCAACGTCCACAACATACATGTTCTTTCCGTTTTCACCTAAACCACCAAGGGCGTAGACGTGTATTTTCATTGTATCACTCCTAAGAAACGTCTTTTACTATAAACATTATACACTATTTATTAGTTACTTTAAACATTTTAAACCTAAATTTAGAAATTTATCATACTTTTACGGTATAATTAATTTGGTGATAGACTATGGCATTAAAATACCCAGGTCCTAAACGACCTATTAATCATCCTATTCCTAAAAAGACTATTACCAAGAAACTAACCAGTAAGTCTAACATGGGACAAACCTTAGAGGATGATATTTCTGTTACAAATGATTACTATATTGAAACTAAAAGGGCGGTTGTGTATAAAAAACCCACCCCTATTCAAGTCGTCAATGTTAGTTATCCAGCGCGTACAAAAGCTAAGATTACAGAAGCTTACTATAAAACACCTTCTACGACAGACTTTAATGGTATTTATAAAGGGTTTTATATTGATTTTGATTGTAAAGAAACACAAAGTAAAACGTCCATCCCTTTAAGTAATATCCATCCGCACCAAATTGAACACCTAAGACGTATAACAGCGGCAGGTGGAATTGGATTTTTGATTGTTTATTTTGCGTATTATGATGAACACTATTACTTACCTTTTGAGGTTTTAAACCGATATTATCTTGGATCATTAGAAGGAGAAAGAAAATCTATTCCTTATCAAACGTTTCAAGAAGAGGCTTATAAGATACCATTTTCTTACATGCCTAGAGTAGATTATTTATCAGTTATTGATGAACATATACTACCAAAACTCATTTAATAAATCACCCAAATAAAAGGACACAACATCATTTGATTCGTGTCCTTTTTTATTACTTGTTTATCATGAATTGGTAATCTGATTTAAGAATTTTTTCGACGTGTTTAACAAGTTCTTCTGTAGGTTCAGGGGTATCTCTTAACTCGTAAGTAAGACCCATTTGTTCCCACTTTGTAATCCCTTTCGTGTGATAAGGTAATACTTCAATTGAAACTAAGTTCGTTAACGTATCTAAATATTGTCTTAATTTGTAAACATATTCATCTTGTGAGTTGATGTTTGGTAATAAAATGTGTCTAATTGTAGTTGGAATTTGTCTTTGATTTAAAAGTTCTGCAAACTTCAATATATTTGTATTAACAGCACCAGTAAGCCATTTATGCTTTTCGTTGTCGATGTGTTTAATATCGAGTAAGACAATATCTGTATAATCTAGTAGATCATTAAATTCACCCAGTCTAGACTCACTAAATGTTGCCCCTGAGGAATCAAGACAAGTATGAATCCCTTTTTGTTTAGCACGTTTAAATAGTTCGGTTAAGAACTCTAGTTGTAATGTGGCTTCCCCACCAGAAACCGTTAACCCACCATTTTGATAAAATGCTTTGTAGCGGTCGTAATCGTTCAAAACTTCTTCAACACTCATTAGTTTATTTGTTCCTGTTCCCCAAGTGTCTCTATTATGACAAAATTTGCATTTTAGAGGACACCCTTGGAGGAACAAAACATATCTTAAACCAGGACCATCAAAAGCCCCGAATGTTTCGATTGAATGGACATTACCAAATACTTTTGTTTCGTTAAAATCTTTCATGGAACGTACGACCCATAACTTCTCGCTTTTGTTCATCAGTTAACAATGAGAAGTTAACAGCGTAACCGGAAACTCTAATCGTTAAGTTTGGATATAACTCAGGGTGTAGATAAGCATCTTTTAATGTTTCACGGTTAAATACGTTAACGTTTAAATGATACCCATTAGATGCGAAGTAACCATCTAATAAGCTTACTAAGTTACTTGCTTGTACATCGTCAACTAAATGAACAATTGAATCATTAACTGTGATATTATTACCTAGTGCTTTAGGAACAATGGTAAATGTATTACTAATGCCATCTGCAGAATGTTCAAATGGAATCTTAGCAACAGACATTAATGATTTTAAAGCACCTGATTTATCTCTACCATGCATTGGGTTTGCACCTGGAGCAAAAGCTTCACCAGCTCTACGACCATCAGGTGTATTACCTGTGTGTTTTCCATAAACCACGTTTGATGTAATCGTTAATATTGATAATGTTGGAACTGAATTTCTATACGTATAGTTTTGACGGATATAGCCCATAAATGTTTCCACTACTTTAATAGCGATACTATCAACTCTATCATCATCATTACCAAATTGTGGGAATTCTCCTTCAGTTTCAAAGTCAACGATTAAACCAGAAGTTTCATCATAAATAGGTTTTACTTTAGCATATTTAATAGCTGACAGTGAGTCTACAACCACAGACAAACCAGCTAAACCAGTTGCGAATAAACGTTTAACATCCTTATCATGAAGGGCCATTTCAATTTTTTCGTACGCATATTTATCATGCATATAGTGAATGATATTAAGTGCACTTACATAAATTTCTGCTAGTTCTTCTAATGTTTCGTTAAATCGTTTAATAACTTCATCGTAAATTAAAACCTCAGCTTGCATCACTGATTTTTTAGTTTTCTCAAAGACTTGAACACCACTAATTTCATCTCTACCACCATTTAATGCGTAAAGTAAAGCTTTTGCAGCATTGGCTCTTGCACCAAAGAATTGCATTTCTTTACCAATCGCCATTGGTGACACACAACATGCGATACCATAGTCATCCCCATGATGAGGTCTAATAATGTCATCATTTTCATATTGAATACTTGAAGTATCGATAGAAACTTTTGCCGTAAATTTCTTGAAGTTTTCTGGTAACCCTTGACTCCATAAAATAGTTAAGTTTGGTTCTGCAGATGTCCCAAGGTTATAAAGTGTTTGTAGTAAACGATAAGCAGTTTTTGTAACAAAAGAACCACCTTCATTATTCATACCACCTAATACAGCTGTTACCCAAGTTGGGTCACCTGTAAATAGTTCATTATATTCAGGTGTTCTTGCAAAACGAACCATTCTTAATTTCATAACGAAGTGATCAATAAATTCTTGAATCTCAATTTCACTATACGTTCCGTTACTTAAATCTCTTTCAAAGTAAATATCTAAAAATGCATCAACTCTACCCAAACTCATAGCTGCACCATTTTGTTCTTTAACAGCAGCTAAATAAGCAAAATATAACCATTGAATTGCTTCTTTAGAATCATTGGCAGGTCTTCTTAAATCAAAACCATACATGTCCCCTAATTCAATTAATTGATTTAAAGATTTGATTTGGTCTTGAATTTCTTCTCTTGCACGAATGTTTTCTTCATTCATTGGAAATGCTGCTTGTGTTTTTTGAATTTTTTTATCTTCAATTAGCGCATCAACACCATATAAAGCAACTCTTCTATAGTCACCAATAATACGACCTCTACCATAACCATCAGGTAATCCTGTAATGATGTGTGAACGTCTAGCTCTTCTAATTGCCGCTGAATATACGTCATACACACCTTGATTGTGTGTCTTTCTTACATTGGTATAAGTATCAATTGTTTCTTGATCGACTTTATATCCATAAGCTTCAGTTGCTTTTACAGCAACGTTAATCCCACCTTCTGGGAAAAAACCTCTTTTTAAAGGTGCATCTGTTTGTAAACCAACAATAGTTTCTAAATTTTTGTTAATATAGCCAGGCTTATGAGAGACAATAGTTGAAGGCACTTTAGTGTCTAAATCAATAACGCCACCTTTTTCTTTTTCTAAGACTAATAAATCTTTAAATGCTTCATTTAATTTTAAGGAACTATCAACTGGTCCTTCTAAAAATGAACTATCACCGGTATATTCGGTGTAATTATTACGAATAAAATCGGATACATCAATTGTGTTAACCCAATCTCCTTTTTTAAACCCATTCCATGAATTGTTCATGATAATACCTCCATTAGTAAAGTGAAAACTTAGATTTTCCATATGTATTTTAGTATTTAAATACCAAAAATGCTATCAAATTTATAAAGATAACGTTTTCAAAAAAAAACAAAGCCTAAAAATGTATTTTAGGCGTATTTATGAACATTATATTTTGTTTTAGTAATATTAATTATAAGTAACAAATAATCCAATAATTATTCTTTATTTAAGAATAAAATTAATCTGTGGTATATCAACAAACCGATAACCAATAAAGCACCTAATGAGGCTGCATTATAAGGTAAATTATAGAATATGAACGAATAAAACCATGGGTTCATTTCACCAGCATATTCTCCAAAGAATAATACGCCTGACAAGCTACTCATTAAATACTTAAAAAACACAGCAATAACAAATGCGCCAATATAAGCAAATACATTGCCCTTTAAAGCTGGTTTTCTTAAAAACGCACTTGTTCCAACCAATATAAATGCAAGTCCGTAGTCAAAAACAAACGATCCCCAGTGAAATGCATAACCATCAATAAGAAAGTTTACTATCCCAAATGTCATGCCACCTAACAATCCATATTTTAATCCATTTCTTAAACTAAGTATGACGAGGGGCAGTAATGCAATAGAAATGGAACCACCTTGAGGCATCTGTAAGAAAGGAATCATCTTACTAATTAGCTCAAAGACAATAGCCAGTGCAACCATCATAGCACTTTCGGCAAGTTTTAATTCTGTTTTTTTCATCTTTATATCCTCCAGAAAAGAAAAAAATTCTTGTGGATACCAAAAGAATTAGTTATATAAAACGTTTATAAACTATTCCTACGCTGGTATTATCCAGATCAGGTGTGCGGGTCGATATTAATCCTCTCAGCCAAAAGGGCTCCCCGAAGTGATCACATTCATTATAACATAAAAAAAACGCAAGTCATCACTTACGCTTTTTTCTCATTTTTTCTCATCTTTTTCTGAATTACATAAGCAAACTTGCTGGTAAATGCAGTAGGTAGTAATTTTAAAACAACATGGGTTAGTTTATTTTTAAACCCTGGGATAACCACAACTCTTTTAGAATCTATTGTCTTCTTAGCCACAACATCAGGATTTGCTTTATAGTATTTTTTATTCGTACCTGAAGTTTGGTAGAAGTTTGATTTAGTGGGACCAGGACATAAAACTTGGATTTTTAAATCCTTTATATGTTTAGACTCTAAAGCAACCGCTCTTGTCAAACTTATAACATACGCTTTTGAAGCATAATAGGTTGATGATCCACCACCTGGAACAAACCCAGCGATACTACTAACATTGATAATACGACCTTTTTTCGCTTGGTAAAACTTTTTATAATAATATTTAAAGATTGCCTGCATAGCAGTTATATTCAAATCGATGAGTTCTTGTTCTTTAGATGATTCTCCATCAATAAAATCTTTGGAATAACCAAGTCCGGCGTTATTAACAACCACACTAACTTCATAGTTATTCGCATATTCAAATAAGTTTTTTCTGGCTTCTTCTTTAGTGATATCGGCAACGTAAATTAATACTTTTACATGGTATTTGTTTTGGATTTCTTTTTGCGCTAAAGCTAGATTTTCAAGATTTCTCGAGGTCAAAATTAAATTATAACCTTGATCTGCCAACTTATTAGCAAACCCACGACCAATACCGGTTGCTCCACCAGTAATTAGTGCTACACTCATCTGATTACACCCTCAATTAGAGTAACAGTGTTTTTCTTATTACCAATATGAATGGCTGATTCTAAAATATTTAAAGCTTCTTCAATGCCTATTTCATTGGCATGAAGCTCACAAATTGTATCACCAATATTGACATAATCGCCAATTTTATTTTTAAATACTAACCCAACAGCTGGATCAATATCATCATGGATAGTTTGTCTACCAGCGCCAAGTAGCATACCTGCATGTCCAACCATCATAGTATCCATAGATTCAATGTAGCCCGCTTTATTTGCCGTCATTGGCACCACTTGTTTGGCTTGTGGTAATAAAGAATAATCTTTAACAGTATTAGAATCACCACCCTGAGCTTCCACCATTTGAACCAGTTTTTCAAAGGCTTCACCTGATTGAATTTTTTGATCTAGTAGCTTAACGGCTTCATCACCTTTAGCAATGCCTGCAGCTTCTAATAATAATTTAGCAATCTCATAAACAACCATTTTTAAATCATTTGGACCTTGTCCTTTTAACATATCAATGGCTTCAATTACTTCTAAAGTATTACCGATGTTGTTGCCTAATGGTTCATCCATATTCGTTAAAATAGCGTATACTTTTCTTCCCGCTAAATTACCAATTGATACCATTAATTCTGCAAGTTTGGTAGCTTCTTCAATCGTAGTCATAAAGGCGCCTGAGCCGACTTTCACGTCTAAACAAATAGCATCAGCACCACTGGCTAATTTCTTACTCATAATACTAGATGCGATTAAAGGAATTGAAGGAACAGTTCCTGTTACGTCTCTTAAGGCATAGAGTTTTTTATCGGCTGGTGTAATGTTACTAGATTGACCTATTACAGCTAATCCAATTTTATTAACCTGTTTAATAAAATCTGCTTCTTCTAATTCAAGTTTATAGTTTGGAATACTTTCTAGTTTATCTAAAGTTCCTCCAGTGTGCCCTAAACCTCTACCGCTCATTTTAGCAAATTTAGCACCACAAGCTGCCATCAAAGGCCCTAAAACTAAAGTTACTTTGTCACCAACGCCACCAGTTGAGTGTTTGTCTACTTTTATACCTTTAATCGGGCTTAAGTCAAATACATCACCACTATGCATCATCGCTAGTGCTAGTTCTGTTGATTCTTTATCGGTCATCCCATTAAAATAGATTGCCATCAACATACTACTCATTTGGTAATCAGGAATATCACCTTTCGTATAGCCTTGGACCATAAAATGAATCTCTTGTTTTGTTAGTTCTTCTTTATCTCTTTTTTTAATTATTAAATCTAACATTCTCATTAATATCACCCTCATTCCAATTATACCATAATGTGTTATAATGTATAAGGTGATTAAATGAATTTGTATCTTATAAGACATGGTCAAACAGACCAAAACAAACAGTATGTGGTTCAAGGATGGACCAATAACCCTCTAAATGAGAACGGTATTGAACAAGCTCATGAAGTGGGAAAATATTTAAAAGGGAAAAATAAAACATTTGATTTTGCTTTTACCAGTCCATTAGTTAGAGCGAGTTTGACTGGTGAAATTATCTTAAGTTATTTAGATAATGCACCTGAATTAGAAGTTGATTATCATTTTCTTGAAAGAGATTTTGGGGTTTTTGAAAACTTACCAGTTCCTCCGACCATTAAAATGATTACTGAAGAAGGTTTTTCTCATAAAGGTTATGAAGATGATAAACTCTTATTAAAACGGATTGAAAATGGGTTAATCAACCTTTATAAGAAACATCCAAATGATAATATTGTCATCTTCTGTCATTCTCATGTGATTAAATCATTTCTAATTTTAGCAGATCCTAAAACGTATCATTTCCAAACGTTATTAGATAATGGATCCATGCACGATTTTACTTTTGATGGTGAAACCTTAAAAGTAAATGAATTTAATATCACATACTACAAAAAATAACAAAAAATGCTTTATACGGTCACAAGT
>CAYJBF010000003.1:0-23164 GCA_964368415.1 uncultured Acholeplasmataceae bacterium
TATAACTATAGCGATAAAAAGGATTTACTAACAAAAGGATTATAAAACTAATTGAAAGACTATCTAATCGAGTTAACCCTTCTTTATTTAATAGTAAATACGCTAAATACATTAAAAAAGCTCTTAACAAACTAATTGGAAATCCCGTTATAAAAACAAATAAACTTAAAAATAGGACTATGATTAAATCAATTTTCTTAACTTTAAAATACTTTAACAAACTACTCAAAGCCATTATTAGTAAATTAATATGCATGCCTGATAAGGCAAATATATGTGATATACCTAAGGATGCTAAAGCGTGTTTAAAATCTTGTTCAAAACTATTATCAGAAAATACCAAGGCATAGATATAAGATTTAGTAGGTTCCGGATAATTCTTAAAATAATCTTTTAATTTATAAGGAATTTGATTTATATGAAATTCATACTTAACTACGCTACTACTTTTGATATTGAGTTTATAAAATATGCTTTTTGAAGCATAGTATTTAGATTCATTAAACCCACCTGGTATTTTTATGTCTTCAAACCGTTCATATGAATAATCAAGTTCTAAAATATCACCTATTTGAAAGTGTTCTTCGGATAAAAAGGCATACTTATTAAAACCTTTCTTAACTGTATAACGATTAAATGTTTCATATTCTTTGATATTTATTACTTGAAATATCGATCCTTTGGGTGGTTTTTTTGGTAAACTACTCAAGGATATAAAACCATAAAATAAAGCACCAACTAGTAATACTTTCCATTTACCTTTATAGTTCCTTATCAAATATGAAAAAGGAATTAGTAGTATAAAAAATAATGGATTTTCATAACTTAAAATGATAATAAGCACAAGAAAACCATAATAATGAAAATAATTAAAGGGTAATATAGTCTTTAATTTTTTCATAAGTCTTTTCACCAATGCCGTTAACTTTCATTAACGCTTCTAATCGGATAAATGGCCCATTTTTCAACCGGTAATTTATGATATTTTCCGCAGTTACTAGGCCTATACCATTGATGGTTTGTAGTTCTTCAAGAGTTGCAGTATTAATATTTATTTTTGTAAACTCACTATATTCTGGAATAATATACGTTTCTTGATTGATTAATGTTTCATCCAGTTTAACGGCCGTAACAATTGCACTATCCGTAAACCCACCCGCATAGTTAATTAAATCTTCTAAAGTGTCTGTTTTTGATACTTTGTAAGTACCTGGTAATAAGACACCGCCTTTAATCTCAACTTCTATCAAAGTTGGTTCAGTTGTAACCTTTTCTAACGGTTGATTTAAATAAAACCCATATAAAACAAATAATACAATAATGACCCCATAAACAGTGACTGTTTTTTTCATTTTATCACCCGTATAATACATACATTTTTAATCCTATATTTACTCGGTCATAAAATATTAAGACTATAGCTGATAAACGCCATTTGCTCTTAAATGAAAAAAAAGACTAAGAGATTTCTCCTAGTCATATTTATTTTAGTCCTATTCGGTTTTATTTAACGTATTCACTGGTTAAATCTTTTAACCCAATGAATTTATCATCAAAATTATAGAAACTACGGTTATCTTGATCAAAAATATGAATGATGACTTCACCTAAGTCAATCAGTAACCAGCCTGTTTGTCTGCCTTCAACCCCTTTAATCTCAAAAGCATTTTTAAGTTCATCTTTTAAATATCCAATTAAGGCATCGCTTTGTCTTGATGTTCCTGTCCCAACAATAACCACGTTATAAAATGGGTTTCTATTTTCTAAATCATAAATTTTAAGATTGGATAAGTTAACATGTCCAATTGCTTCTACTGCTTTTTTTAATAATGTCATTTAATTATTCAACTCCTTTTTTTAAATAATAATTATATGTTTTAATTTGGTCTATATGGGGTTCAATATTTTCATTTTTTAAATATTGAATGGTGCTTTCTACCATATAAAGATAAGCATGTGTTAAATCTTTTAGTGCGAGTTCATACACTTTTTTAGCGGGTTCATGCGTTCTGTTTTCCTCACAATAATCACTAACTGATAGGATCATTGTTTCTAAACTCATGTCTATTTTTCCCCACATATGGTATCTAATCGCTTCAAGAATTAGAGGGTTTGTGACCCCTAAGGATTTCGCATATAAGTAAGCACTAACCGAGTGATACATTGCTGGATGAATATTATCTATTATGGTTGCATCATTGATATATTCAACTTGTTTTGAGTCAGTCCAGTATTTAGTAATATCATGTAAGAGTGATGCAATATCTAACACCTCTAAGTTCGCGTGATATAACTTACCAAGTTCTAGAGCTCTATTTCTAACCCCAAGGGTATGTTTAATTCTTTCAGGGTGTCCTTTTAAAGACGCTTTCATCAAGACCTCATAGTCCATGAAATATCCCCTTCCTAACACCAATAAATGCGCCTTTAGGGGCATATATTTCTAATGTGACAGGACCTTTTATCGTAAAGAATCCAATATCTAACAAGTTAATGGTATATTCCCCATTTTCTAATTTAATAAATTGTTTAAGATAGGGCATATGAGACACCGGATTAAATAAAGTACCTAAGTGTTTATTAAACTGGGTATAAACATTTTCATATTTTGTTCGGTGTAAATTAATATCGCCTAAATAAAACGTGAAACTGGTCTTCTCACCTTTAATAAAACTCACAATGACTAACCCACCAATAATGATTGCTTGACTACTATCTAATTGATAGGTTGTTGGTCTAATTCGTTTGTTTGGAATATGAGTTTTATAAACTTCATAATCCAAAAAGTCACTAATAAACCCTCTTTGATAAACCCCAGGTGAATCTATAATAAAATATTCTTTATAAGCTAACTTAATAAAGTCTTGAGTGAGCCCCGCTTTAGGAGAACTTAAGGCTTTAATCGTACCGCCAATATGTTCTGATATTCTATTTAATAATGTGGTTTTACCACTATTTTGTAAGCCCACCAAATAAACATTTCCTGTATGGTAATAATCTATCGTTTCTAATAGTACCTCTAGATAATGTCCCTTTAAACCAGATAGTGGCATAATCTCTAAAAACCCTTTAAAGTCATTTTTTAAATCTTTTATCCATAAATCAAAATTAATGGTTTGAGGAAGTAAATCGATTTGATTAATAACTAATATTTTCTTTTGTTTAGGATAAAACTTATTAATATCAAATAGCGGTAACGTATTTAAATGTAATGCCGATACCACATATAAGATTAAGGTGTTTTCTTCAATAAAAGGAAAATGTGTTTTTAAAACAGGCTCTAATGAAATATTATAATTTTTCAAGTTATGACAACTCAAACAATAGTCATGGTCCATGGATTTTACAAATCCTAGCGTTTTTTGATCTTGGTCTTGAAGCGCTATTCCGCAACCTTTACATTTTTTCATAGTCTTTTAAACGTTCATCATACAGTTTAGGATACTTTTTACTAATCTTCTTAATAATTCTTCTTTCAAAGAACCGGTTAATTCTAGTAGACCAAGTATCGGTACTTCTTTCTATAGGGTGAACCAATATCGTATAAAACCCAATCTTTTCGCCACCCTTAACATCGGCCATAATTTGATCACCAATGTTAATGATTTCTTCTGTTTTATAAGATTTAGTGGCAAGTTTTAAAGCTTGTTTAAACCCTTTTTTAGTTGGCTTTAAGGCAACCCAAACCCCTTTAAGGTTCGTTTGTTCCATTACTAATGATACTCTATCTTTATTATTATTAGAAATTAAAATAACTTCAAACCCAATGTTTTTTATCTCTTCTAATTTTTTTAATGTGTCTGTGTTCGCGAGTGCGGTATCATACTTAATAATCGTATTGTCAATATCTAATAAGATTAAGCGGAAACCTTGCTCAAAATACGCCAAAAAGTCGATTTCAAAAATCGACTTATAGGTTATATTCGGAATGTAATGTTTTAGTGCCATTAAGAAATTTCTAATACTTCCACGTGGAAGGTATTTCCATTTTCTAATCTTACAGACACTTGATCACCAACTGCTGCACCAAGGACAGACTTACCAACTGGTGATTCAATTGAAATAAGGTTCTGAGCGGGATTTGCCTCAATGGTTCCTACTAATTTATAAGTTGCTTCTTTGTTTTTTTCAACAAACTTAATCTTTACAGTTTTACCGATATTTACCTTATCATCGTTAGAGGTAACACGAATAATCTTATGGTTATCTAAGATGTTTTCAATTTCTTTAATTCTTGCTTCAGTACGGGCTTGAGCTTCTCTAGCTGCATCATAATCAGCGTTTTCTGATAAGTCACCTTGAGCACGTGCTTCTTGAAGTTGTTTAACAATTTCAGGACGCTTGACATCTTTTAACTCTTCAAGTTCTGCTCTAAGCTTTTCGACCCCTTCTTTTGTTAATTCAAATAATGGTTTATTAATAGCCAATTAAATCACTCCTTACGTTTTGTTATTATACAACAATTTCTTGATTTTTAATAGTTTAAGCCGATTTTTTTTAATTTCTTTTGGGTTTCTTTATGTTCAGGATAGAGCTTATCTAGTAAGCTATAAAATCCTTTTTGGTGGTTAGTAACCTTTTGATGCGCATATTCATGTAATAAAACATGTTTGGTATACTTTTTATCTAGGGTTGCTAAAAATGAATTTAAAGTAATTTCATTTTTAATTGTATGATAAGAACCATACTTACTTTTAAGTTTTTTTACCCGCACTAAAACTTTTGATAAATTGTTTTTTATTAGTACTGGCTCAATTTCAGTTTGAAGGGTTGGTATGTACTTTAAGAGTTCATTTTTCAAAACAATATCCTTAAATAGATTGTAATCACATGCCTTACTATAAACTAAAATTTGATTTTTTTCAATTTGATAGTTGCTAAGCTCTGAATAGACCCAATTAAGTTTGTAGTCTACGCCCCATAAAGATAGTGTTCTATCATCTTTCTTTAACGTTTTTTCATAGTAAAAATCAAAGTTTTCTTCTATTTTATTTAAGATACTATCCATTCTCATTCTTTGGGATTTAGAGATTTCTAAGTACCCATCTTTTTGCTTAATATAGGTATGTTTAATGTTCTTTTCAGTTACTTTAATATGAAGTGTTCTACCTTCATTTGTTAGCTTAATCATTGGCCTTACGAATTAGATCATAGGGGCTAACTTTAAATGGAATTTTAATTAAGACTTCTTGTCTTGGGTGTCTAGCCGCATCTAATAAATTCATTTCAGTATCATAAATCTCTTCTACCACAAAGGTTACAGGTTTTTTATCGGGACCAAATACTTCAAGTAAATCATTAGGTTTAAAATGGTTTCGTTGTTCAACTTTAATAAATTGTCCACTTTCTTCTAAGACAATTCCTACAAATGTTTTGGTAGGAATTTCACTTCTACTATTATAAAGTTGGAACTCTTTATTTGGAAACTCGCCTAGAAAACCTTCTTTAGTAAGTCTGTTTTCTGCTTTAGCGATTTCAGCTTCATAATATTCAAAACTTTCTACCTTACCTGTTTTTAAGTATTCATCAATTAACATCCTATAAACCCAAACCACTGTAGCAATATAGTGTATCGATTTCATTCTTCCTTCAATCTTAAGAGAATGAACGCCCGCATCTATTAACGAAGGTATGAATCTTAGTGATTGGAGATCTTTAGAACTCATTGAAAATAATGTATCATCACTAATTTTCTCACTCTTATCATATAAGTCATAGTTCCAACGACAACTATGGGCACAGCCTCCTCTATTCGCATCTCTTAGGGTAAATGTATTAGACAGTGTGCATCTGCCACTATAAGAAGCACACATTCCCCCGTGAATAAACACTTCGATTTCAGCATGACTCTTTTGAGTTACTTCTTTTATTTCACTTGTGGTTAGTTCTCTACCTAAAACCACTCTTGAGGCACCTTTATCTTCAAAGTATTTAACCGCATAATGATTTAAGACCGACTGTTGGGTAGAAATATGAACTTCTAAATTGGTATGTTTTTTTGCCATATCTAAAATATAGGGGCTTGCCACAATAATCGCATCTACTTTAGCTTCTTCTAAGCCTTTTAAATAGGCTACTAAACCTTCATAGTTTTCATCATGAGGGATAATATTGGCAGTAACATACAGTTTCTTACCAAGGTTATGAGCGAATAGAGCGCCTTCTTTAATTTCATCTAACGAGAAATTAGAAGCGCGTGCTCTTAATGAGTATTCTTGTCCGCCAATAAATACGGCATCAGCACCATATAAATAGGCTATCTTTAATTTTTCTAAATCCCCTGCTGGGGCTAATAATTCTATCATAGTATCAAACCTTATAAATGGTACGTAAATATAAGAACCCTGTATCCCAAGTTTCATTATATTTCTCTTGTAACTGACTTACTTTATCTAGATCAATTTCACTTTGATAAAGTTTAAGTATCTCTATTGCGTAGGCATCATTGTGGAAGATGGAATCAATGACTAAATAATCTAGATTAATTAGTTCATTTAAAATATCCAATGTTGAAGTGACATCACTTCTATAAACATGGGTCCCATGTTCATCTTCTAAAATCGGATGAAGCGGGTCTCTTCTTTCTTCTTTGATGCGCATCTGTTCATGATGATAATCATGGGTTTTACCAATTTGTTCAAAGTAGCTATCTAGCAACAATCTTCTTGAATAAAACATGTTTAAATAACCATGTCCTGTCATAAAGATTTTCCCTTTTTTGTTTGTTAACATTTCTTTGATTTCTTCTAAATTAACTTCTTTAGAAATAAATGTACCATGAAGCCCTAAGTCAAAATAGGTATTTAAATCATAGGTATTCGTTAATAAAGTTTCAGGGTTATAAATAATCTCTTTTCCCGTATCTTTTAATAAATAGTAATACCCAATATCACCGATAATATAACCCGTAAAAGGTAAATCATTGATTGCGTGAATTAGTGCTTTAAATGATTCTACTCTTGGTTCATGTAACATCATTTTAAAAGAAACATAGAGTGTTTTACTTAATTTATTTGTAATATTAGAAAGTTCTTTGAATTCAGAAACGGAAAAACGAGAAGTTTCTCTGGTACCGTAATCTTTTAATCCAACAATTAATCCGCTAGAGACTTCTAATAACTTATTGGCATTTTCAATTTTATAGATGGTGGTTAAGTATTGCATTTGATCTCCTTGATAAACTCATTCCGTCTCCTTGATCAGTAAACAGCGTTTCATAAGATTCATTTTGTATTAAAAACAATTTAAATGATTCTAATTTTTCAATGAGTCTTTTAGTACCTCTAGAAACCATGTTTTTATCTAATCCATGGAAGTTTAAGTTATCGCATATAATAATCCCTTTATTTGATAAATAAGGGCTAAAATGGTTAAAATATTTTTCGTATTGTGCCTTCGGTCCGTCAATAAAAATAAGATCGAACTGTTGAGTGGGTTCATAGAGTATCGCATCGGTATGAACGACTTCTATTTTACTTTTTAAGTTACGTTCTTCAATATGTTTATTGGCAAGTTCAACCATATAATCATCTTTTTCTAGCGTGATAATTTTATCCACATAAGAACTCATCATAATGGCGGAATAACCAATCGCAGTGCCAATTTCAAGCACTGTTTTAATGTTATTTTCTTGAACCGCTTTTAATAAAAAAGAAAGACCCTCATCAGAGATGATGGGTATTTTCTTCTCTAGGCCAAACGCTTTTAATTCGTGATTCATTTAAACGATTCTTCGTCCTCTTCGTTTTCATCATCTTCATCTTTATATTCTTCTGATTCATCAAAATAATCGGATAAGATTTCATCTAACATTTCCCACTCTTGATCAGTTTCGATGTCTTCAAAGAAACCTTCAGTTTCGGATTTTTCGTAGTAAACTGCAGCGCTAATTTCATCAGAATCAATAAATCTAAAAACAACATATGTTTTGTTGGTTTCTTCATTATGGTGTGTGAATAAAATTTCAGCTACCTTTTCTTCATCATCGATGGTGATGGTGATTAAATTCTCATCTTGCATAACTTTCTCCTTTACTATCTAAATAGTTTTGTAATATTAAAACTGCTGCTAACATATCTTTTTTCTCTTGACGTTTTTTCGTAGATAATCCCGCTTCTTTTAATGTATAGGTGGCTTGTTTGGTAGAAAGCCTTTCATCCCATAAAATAATTTCTGAAGAAACAAGTTTTTCTAGTTCTTCTTTAAACTTGATTGAGATATTGGCTCTTATCCCAATATCGTTATTCATGTGTTTAGGAAGCCCTAAGATAACTTTATCCACTTTTTCCGTTTTGATATAACCAGCGATATAATTAACCGCATCCAAATAATTATCTTTTTTAAAACGGTAGGTTGAAACCCCATAAGCGATGATACCTGAATCACTTCTTGAAATTCCTAAAGTGACTTCGCCTAAATCTAGACCAATGGTAATCATGCGTTTTTTAACTCACGGATGAGTAAATCAACTTTAGACATATCGCTAGTACCCCCTTGGGCAAAATCAGGTTTTCCACCACCAGAACCATTTGAAATTTCATTAAGGTGCTGAATTACATCTCTTGCATCGTTTTGATTAGTCTTAACCATATAGGTTACTTTATCTTCACTAACATTTAACAAATATACTTTGTCTACTTTCATTTTATCATAAATTTCAAAGAGTAAGCTTCTTAATATATTAGTTTCGAGATTTTTTGTCACAATTAAGTTGTTTTGTCTATTGTTAATTAAATCATCGGTATGACTTAAAGTCATTTCATCTTTTTTAGCTGTAATTTGTTTTTCTAGAGTTTTATTGTCTTCTTTTAGTTGATCAATATAAACTCTTAAATTGATCATATCTTGGTAAGACCCTTTAACTGAGTCTAAAGAAGGTGATTGATACTTAGTTAGAATATTCAAGCTTTGAATTTCTTTAACCAAAGATTCATGTTTGGTTAATAAGAGGTTCATTTCTTCATAAACCGCTTCATTTCTCTCAATAAAATCACGAATGTAGTTTGATCCACTAAATGCTTCAATTCTATAAATACCAGAACCAATAGACTGACAACTTGAAATTAAGAATGATTCAATTTCTTTAGTGTTATTAACATGCGTTCCCCCACATAATTCAACACTATAGTCAGATACACCAACTACCCTTACAACATCCCCATATTTTTCACCAAATAGTGCCATTGCTCCAGCATTTACTGCTTCTAAATAAGACATTTCTTGGATTGTGACATGAATATCTTTATCAATAGTTGATTTTACCTTATTTTCAATTTCTAATAACTGTTCATTGGTTGGGTTTTCATAGTGGTTGAAGTCAAATCTAAGTAAGTCATCTTTAACTAAGCTACCTTGTTGGTTAACATGAGAACCTAAAACTTCTTTTAAAGCTTTATGTAAGATGTGGGTAGCTGTATGGTTTTTCATAATGTCTTTTCTAAGGGTTTCGTTTACTTCTGCCAAAACGATTTCACCTTCATCAAAATGGCCGTCTACTACATGTAAGTGTTGACCATTTGGTAATTTAATGACATCTTTAACCTCATAGCCATTAATATGACCACCATCAGCGACTTGACCGCCCATCGTTGCGTAAAAAGGTGTTTTGTCTAATACAATCCCATTATCAAATACTTTAATTACTTTTGCCTCAGTTTCTAATAAATCATAGCCCACAAAAAGAGATTCTTCCTTAAAATCCAAGTACTCTTTATCTTGAGATTTCATTGAGTTAGTCGATTTACGTGAAGCTCTACTTTTCTCTTTTTGAAGTTCTAATAATTCAAGAAACCCTTCTTTATCTAATGTAATATCATAGTCTAAAGCATATTCTTCTTGAAGTTCAATTGGAAACCCGTAAGTATCAAATAAAGTGAACGAATCCTCTTTGGTTAAAACGCCTTTTTCTTCGATAATCTTTTTAATCAACGATTCACCAGTCGATAACGTTTCTAAGAATTTAGTTTCTTCAATAGAAATAATTTGATTAATGAATGTCATGTTTTCGACAACATTAGGATAAGTTTCCCCCATAATAAGCGCAACTTTCGAAGTTAATTTTGTTAAAAATGGTCCTTCAATCCCTAATGCACGGCCGTGTTTCAAAGCTCTTCTTAGAAGTCTTCTTAATACATAACCACGACCTAAATTTGATAACACTGCCCCATCACTAATTGCCATCGATAATGTTTTAATATGATCGGCAATCACTTTAAAACTGATTTGACCTTTATAAGTTGTTTTTGAAATAACTTCAATTTCCTTAATAATTGGCATAAACAAATCTGTTTCAAAATTGGTTTCGGTACCTTGTAACACACACGCAAATCTTTCTAGACCTGCCCCTGTATCAATATTTTTATTTGGTAGTTCTTTATACGCACTTCTTGGAATTCCTTGTTGTGCGTTGTATTGAGAAAATACTATATTCCAAATTTCAATATAACGTTCATTTTCAATGTCATCTTTGATTAGTTCAGGTCCACGTAAATCATACACTTCTCCACGGTCAAAAAATATTTCTGTATCCGGACCACTTGGACCTTCACCAATCTCCCAGAAATTACCTTCAACTGGGATAATATGTGATTCCTCAATGCCTAAACTTAACCATTTTTCTTTTGTAATATGGTCTGTTGGATAATACGTCATATAAAGTTTATCTTTTGGTATGTCAAAATAATCTTTGCTTGTTAATAATTCATAACCAAATTCAATGGCCGTTTCTTTAAAATAATCACCAATTGAAAAATTTCCCATCATTTCAAAAAATGTATGGTGTCTGGCTGTATATCCGACGTGTTCAATATCATTAGTACGAATACATTTTTGTATGTTCGTAATTCTTTTTGAAGTTGGAATAAGTGTCCCATCAAAATACTTCTTTAGTGGGGCTACTCCGGCATTAATCCATAATAAAGTCTTATCACCCTTAGGGATTAAACTCGCACTTTCTTCAATTTTATGACCTCTTTCATTAAAGAACCTTAACCAGGTTTCTCTAATTTCCTTGCTTGACATGTATCTCATATAAACACTCCTTATCAAAATAAAAGTCCCTAGAAAAAATTTCTAAGGACGAATTTAATCGCGGTACCACCTTAGTTCCGTATTAACGGCACTTAATTACGCTTTTACGGCAAGCTAACCTGTACTCCTAAGTAGCTTCACAATGCTTTTATATATCTTTTCACCAACCAGATACTCTCTATAATAAAAAGGGGATTGTTACTCATCTTATTCAACGTACAAATTCATTTTATCACAATTAAATTAAATTTAAAATAGTTATTGTTTTACAAATCTTGATTCGCCATTAACTTTAAATAACTTCTTAAATAGTGCCATTGCCCCAAATGAAGCCCATAACGCCACTAACATATAACGAACCAGATCTAATACATAGTGGTTACCCATTAATGCGAACAAAGGTTTAATTCCTTCTTTTAAGATTAATGCACCAGTAATACCAATTATAAACTTTAATAATTGAACCCACCATATTTCTTTAACTTCGTATTGAACATAACGCTTTTCTAAGAAGTAGCCTACAGTCAATCCAATATAGCCACCAGCAGCAACATAAAACTGTTCATTATAAACAAAGATTAACGCAACGACAAATAAAGGAATTACTAAGAAAGCTTTAAGGTCTTCCGTATCTTTTTTTCCGATTTCTAAAACCCATAAGAAAAATAACCCAAACACGACACCTAATAATGATCCAACTAAAACATCCTCTAAATAATGTTGACCTAAATACATTCTTGAAAATGGGACTAATATCATTAAGGTAATGGATAAATAACGAACCCATTTAAATTCATAATATCGATAAATTAGCATACTAGATAAAGCCCCGCTGGCTTGTGCATGCCCACTTGGCATGGATGAGCCTGTGGTTTCCTGTAGGATGGGGATGGCCCCTTCTTGGTAAGGTCTAAGTTTATTGGTGAAATGTTTAATTACACCATTTATCATTGCACTTAGAATAAATGAAACCATTAATTTAAAAGCAAACTTCTTATCTACAATCCAGTATAAAATTGCCCCTAAAATAATAAAGAAATAAATGTCTCCACCTTCTGTGATAATACGCATAATCCAGTCTAATACAGGATTTGAAAGTTGCTGAATGGCTTTAATTATCTCCATATTACTTCTCCTTTTGTCTTAAATTAGTTTCATGTTTATGACGCATGACTTTAATATTTCCATTAATGTAGACGGGAACATCAATAAGTTGAAACTCTTCTACTTTATCACAAGGTATAACCTTATTGTCTTCAAGTTTAAGAATCCCTTTACTAATGCACTCTTTAATCATTTCTTGGGTGGTATAATACCCATAATTAATTCTATGTTCAAATAAATCTTGACTAAAATTTAAAACAGCTACATAACTTTTTATTGTTGTCTTAGGTAGTGCTTCTCTACTGGTTAAGTTAACGATAATTACTTTATGATCTTTATATTGTTTATAGTTATATTTGGGATCCAAGGATGATGAGAAAATTAAATCACAGCCTTCTTTAATTAAAACATCAATTGGGTTATTGTTGGTTAAGCCACCATCAATATAATAAGATTCATGAACATTATTCGTCCCAAAGATAATAGGAACAGATGAAGAGGAGATAGCATCTTCAAATGGGACCGGTGAATTATTTAGATGGATAATCTCATTCTCCCATTTCCAACGCATCACAACTCCCGATAATTTGGGGTTAACAACTTTGGTGGTTGAAACAAAAATATCTGTTTTAGTCGTCTTAAAGATTTCTTCGTCAAAATACAAAGCCCCCATTTCCCTTAATACTTGAAGGGAAAATAAACCAGTTTGATTTTCTTCTTTAATGCGGGCTTTCTTTTTAAATTGAATCGGGTTATGTTTGATTCCGTAACGCCAAGCATAAATAACTTGATTGATATCTTGGCTTGCTAAATAATAAAAGCCATTAAGGGCGCCAATAGAAGCCCCTGCGATACACTCAATTTGATTCATTAACTTTTGTTCTTCTAGTGCTTTTAAGACCCCTAATTGATAAGCGCCTTTTGCCCCTCCGCCTCCAAGCATTAAACCAATTTTCATTTAATACCCTGCTTTCTAAGACGTTTCTTTTGATCTTCTTCTTTTAAAGATTCACGTTTATCATAAAGCTTTTTACCTCTCGCCACTGCAACTTCAACTTTCACAAGCGCCCCTTCAAAATAAAGTTTTAAAGGAATTAAGGTAAACCCGTCTCTTTCTTTTTTATTTAATAATCTAATGATTTCGTTTTTATGCATTAAGAGTTTTCTATCTCTTGTTTCATCATGGTTAAAAGAGCCAGATGCTAAATAGGGTGATATATGCATCCCTATTAGAAAGATCTCGCCATTTTTAATATCAATGTAACTTTCATCTAAACTTACTTTTCCAGCTCTTACTGATTTTATTTCTGTCCCTCTAAGCTGAATGCCTGCTTCATAAGTATCTTCAATAAAAAATTCATATCTGGCTTTTTTGTTTTGAGCAATTATTTTCATTCATTCACCCTACTTTACTAATTTAAATGAGATTTGTCTTAGAGTGACATTAACATCCACTAGTTGAACCTTAACTTTATTGCCTAATCTAAATACTTTTTTACCACGTTCACCTGTGAATGTCAATTTCTTTTCATCATAAACATAATAGTCATCCATTAACCTAACATGAACCATGCCTTCAATGCCTTTCTCTGTTCGGACAAATAGTCCACTTCGAGTCATACCTGATACAGTCCCATTATAGATTTCTCCAATATGTTTATTCATAAATTCAGCGACTTTTAATTTGTCTACTTCACGCTCTAAATCGTCACTAACTTTTTCCATATCAGATGAATGTACCGCAATCTCTTGAATTTTAGATTCATAATATCTAATCTTTTTCTTCAAGTCAGTTGGGTGAAGTAAAAAAGCCTTTACCAAACGGTGTAATAATAAATCAGGATAACGTCTAATTGGTGAGGTAAAATGACTATAAAACTGAGATGCTAACCCAAAATGTCCAATATTAACCCTATCATATTTAGCTTTACTCATGGATTTTAAAAATAAATCTGAAATTATTAGTTCTAGTGGATCACCTTTAATGGATTCTAATAGGTTTTGAAGTCCCTTTGGTGAAAAATGTTTATGTTTTGGCACTTTAATTTTTAATGGTTTTAATTGTTCATATAATAGTTGAATTCTCTCTTCTTTTGGTTTATCGTGAATTCTATATATGCAAGGTAAACTTAACATCGTTAAATGCGTTGAAACCACTTCATTGGTAAGAATCATAAATGATTCAATAATCCCTTCACTGATTCCTGTTTCTCTTAAGGCAACATCAATAATATCGTTATTATCATCTAAGACATATTTATATTCCGGTGATTCAAACACCAAAGCCCCTCTTTTATAACGTGCTTGTTCAAGTAAAGTAGATAGTTCTAACATTAAATCGACATTTTTTTCTAATTTCGGATCATTTAAAGTCCCACCATCTAAATAATTATTTACCTCTTCATAAGATAATCTTCTATTCACGTTAATGACAGTTTCTTTAATTTCATGACTAACCATATTGCCTTGTAAATCTAGTACCATATAGACACTTAATGCATACTTTTCCGTACCCACATTCAAGCTACATAAATCATTTGATAATCTTCTTGGTAACATCGGAATAACGCGATCGGCTAAATAACACGAGGTAGCCTTTGCTAGGGCTTCTTCATCTAGAATAGAATCTTCTTCTACATAATGACTGACATCGGCAATATGAACCGCTAAATGATAATAATTATCAACTAACTTCAAACTAATCGCATCGTCCAAGTCCTTTGCATCTGCCCCGTCGATAGTAACAATATATTCATCTGTTGGAACATATCTTCCGTTAGTAGTTACCGTTCTATCTAAAGCTTCAGTATAATCTAAAACTTCCTTAGAAAACTCATAAGGAAATCCCGCTTCATACACTAAAGATAAGATGTCGATACCTGGGTCTGTCACAAACCCTAATACCTTCTTTACTCTTCCTAAAACAATCGTATCAAAGTATTCTTCTAATGAAACTACAACGACTTCTCCCCCTATAAAATCAGGGGTATCTTTTAGTTCAATTGACAATCTAAATGGTTTGTTTGGCATAAGATAAATTTTAGTTTTAACTTTCTTTACCGAACAAACAAGATCGTGAGCAGCTCTATTTAAGACTTCAATAACCTTATTGAATCGTCCTTTTCTAACTAACACGATATCTTTATCTAAAGCATTGAAAAGATCTCTTTCTTCTAGATATAAATCATCACCTTCAAGTAATAAAAAACCAAATCCTTCTTTTAAATCAATCTTTCCAACATAAAAATCACTTTTCAATGAATAAGTGTCATTTTTCTTAGTTAATCTTTTTTTGGTTATTTGATACTCTAATTGTTTATTTAATTCTTCTCGTTTAAACCCTGTTAATTCTAATATTTCTTCAAATTGTAATGCTCTTTTATTTAAAAAAGCCTCTAATATGTGCATAAAATCACCTTCATTACTATTATAACACAAGCCGTGTTTTATCTCTTTTCTTTATTCTAAAATTTAAGTAAAAAAAAGAGGCCGGAGCCTCTTTAAATTACTTTAAGTTGTAGAAACTGTCTTTACCTAAGAATTTAGCAGTATCGCCAAGTTCATCTTCAATTCTAATTAATTGATTGTATTTAGCAATACGGTCAGTTCTTGATGCAGAACCAGTCTTAATTTGACCAGCGTTTGTCGCAACAACTAAATCAGCGATGGTAGTATCTTCTGTTTCACCACTTCTGTGTGATACAACAGCGGTGTAACCAGCTCTTTTTGCCATTTCAATTGCTTCTAAAGTTTCAGTTAAAGTACCGATTTGGTTAACTTTAATTAAGATTGAGTTAGCAATACCGTTTTCAATACCATGAGCTAATTTTTCTGTGTTAGTAACGAATAAGTCATCACCAACTAATTGGATCTTCTTACCTAAAACTTGAGTTAAGTATTTCCAACCTGTCCAGTCATTTTCATCTAAACCATCTTCAATAGAGATAATTGGGTATTTTCCAACTAATTCTACATAGAAGTCAGCTAATTGTTCAGCTGTGAATTCTTTTCCGCCTTCACCAGCTAAAACATATTTCTTAGTTTCTTTATTGTAGAACTCACTTGAAGCAACGTCTAATCCTAAGAAAATATCTTTTCCTGGAACATAACCAGCTTTTTTAATCGCTTCTACAATCACTTGAAGTGCTTCTTCGTTAGAACCTAAGTTTGGTGCGAAACCACCTTCATCACCAACGGCAGTATTTAAGCCTTTAGCTTTTAATACAGCTTTTAAGTTGTGGAATACTTCTGTACCCCAACGAATTGCTTCTTTAAAGCTTGGTGCACCAACTGGTAAAATCATGAATTCTTGGAAATCCACGTTATTATCAGCGTGTGAACCACCGTTAATAATGTTCATCATAGGAACTGGAAGTTGTCTAGCATTAAATCCACCAATGTAGTTATAAAGGCTAACACCTAAAAAGTCAGCAGCAGCTCTTGCAACTGCCATAGAAACACCTAAAATAGCGTTTGCACCTAATTTACCTTTGTTTGGGGTACCGTCTAAAGAAATTAATAATTGGTCAATCCCTACTTGGTCAAGTACGTTAAATCCGATCACTTCTGGTGCTAAAATTTCATTAACGTTGTTAACAGCTTTTAAAACACCTTTGCCTAAATAACGTTTTTTGTCACCATCTCTAAGTTCAACTGCTTCATGTTCTCCAGTAGATGCTCCACTTGGAACTAGGGCACGACCAAACGCGCCAGAATCTGTGTAAACTTCAACTTCTACAGTTGGGTTACCTCTTGAGTCTAAGACTTCTCTTGCATAAACATCTGTAATAAATGGCATATCAAAATCACTCCTTATTCATTTTATAATTTGTCTATTACCAATAGTAATTATACTAATATTTTATCATAATTCAATGGAAAATCATTAGGTAAACACTTACATTGATTATCTTTTCATTCTTCTATAGGTCATAACGATGATATAGATGTAAATTAGTATGTTTAGAATGTTTAAAAATATATCCAATGGGTTAAGTGTCCAAATAAATAAAAACTGGAAATGAAATACCGGATTAAATAATTCCCAAATGATTTGTCCATTTGAAACAATAAATCCATATAACAAGTATTGGGTCACGCCCATAAAGTAATCCCCTAAAATAATGAAGAATACACCTAATATAGAATATATAATATGATAAAAGCTAAAACTCTTATAAAGCCTATTTACCATAAACACATAATAAATTACGAAGGTAAACAATGAAATCATTCTAAATGATGAATTCATTAAGAAAAAATCAATCGCTCCCATCAGTGATCCAAAGATAATCGCTCCTAAAAGCCCTTCAAACAAGAATCGTTTTAAGTCAGGTTTGTGAATTGGTTCTTTTAATTTGTTTTTTAGTATAATAAGCCGTCTTTTCATTTAAATCTCCATTTGTTTTAATCGGTAGTGTATCAGTTCAAATACACCCATAGTTAGAATACCTTTTAATAGGTTAAATGGCAAGTAAACTGATACTACACCTGTGGTATAGGCAGCTAAAGTAGTGCCTAAAAATGCATATTCTGGGTCTTTAATGATTGTTGTAAAAAAGATATGTTTTCCACCTGAAACAAAGATTGGTACTGAAATAAAATAATTTAGTGCAACCATTAGTAAGGTAAATACAACTGTCACAAAACTCAAATTGATCAAATGTTTCACAAACGGAATCTTTTCTGGGTTATCCACTCTTTGACCAAAAAGTGGTTTATGTTTTGTCTTTGTAAGATGGGTAATTAACATGTATGACAATAAAATGGTTAATGATGCAGAAATCGCAATCACTTCTCCAAAGTAAGGAATAATACTACCTACAGTGGTTGTTAAACCAATTAATAATCTTGTTACACTTCTTAATAGAACCGTAACGCCTGCATACTTAAACCCTAAGGTTACAAAACTGGCTAATATAATAACCTCGCTAAAATCAATGGCTAAATGTGGCGCTGGTGGCCACGGGATTTGAATAAACCCGATTACAACAGCCAAAGCAGCAAATGTTGCCGTCAAAACACTCTTCTTTAATGCCTCATTTTTCATTTTTTATGTCCTCCTTATAAATAAAAAATTCGTCACTAAAGGGCTGACGAAAAAAAGACATAAAAAACACCTATTCTCTTCTTCCATCCAGACTATACTGTCGGTACTGGAATTTCACCAGTTCCTGCTTACGCTCGCGGACTTTACCGCCGATCGAGGAATTACGCCTCGCCCTGAAGTTTTCATAATTATTATAAGACTCACTAGACTGTTTGTCAACCCTTATTACTGTTTAGTGAGTTTATTAACGTTTTAATGGTTTCAATTTCATGTTTTAACTCTTCTAAAAACTTTTTATTTAAAGGTCTAAACATTCTAATCGTAAATACTTCTTTTCTTGAATCTATTGCGATATAAGTTGCATGCTTCTTAACTGCAACAAACAGCTTTTTATAATCTTTATTAACCGCGATCAAACTATCTGCAAAGGGTGTTTTAAATAGTTTATCTACCCCTGATTTATCTCTTGAATAAATATCAAAGTTTGTATCAATTGCTTCAATAACTGTTTTTCTTAAATTCTTTTGTGGCAAATAATCAAACTGCTCATTGCCCTTTGGGATAACATAAACACTATCTGGTAATCTTGATTCGATATTAACTTGAATAAACAAACCACTAAACACAACGGAACTTGTCGGTTTTTTAGAGTTTGGTAACGTATCATATAAAAATATTTCACTCATCTTATATTTACGGTTATAAATTTCTCCACTAACCAAATCCTCACTTATAAAACGTTCATGCATTTTCAATAAATGAGAATTGTATACTTCGCCTTGAGAGAATCCATCATTTGGTCTATAAACACTACTGCCCAAATATTCTCTATAAAGCGTAGGTACAATTTCTTCATCAATACTTCTTTTAACCGAATTATACATTGATTTTCCTACAACAGCGATCAATAACCCCAAAACAAACCCTATATAAAAATAAGGTTCATAGTAAAAAAGGATGGCCGATATAATTGTGGCAATAATGCCTATTAGTACCAATGCTTCTGCGATATATTTTTTTCTAATTAATTGTTTAATCATGTCATCACCTTTATTTATTATACAGAATATTCACATTTTTTTCAATTGAAAACCTTTTCTTTTATACTTTATAATGAAATCGTTTATAATATGTGTGAATAGGAAGTGAACATTATATTATGAATAAAAAATTTGTAGGATTAATAATTTTAGACGGGCAAGGGATTGCTCCAGCAAGTGATACAAACAGTGTCAGCTTAGCTAACAAACCAACACTAGATTATTTATTAGCTAACTACCCAAGCAGCACACTAAGTGCTTCTGGAACCGCTGTAGGCTTACCTGAAGGCCAAATGGGAAACAGTGAAGTTGGTCACTTAAACTTGGGTGCCGGCAGAGTTGTATGGCAAAGTTTATCTAGAATTAATGAAGCAATTAGAGATAAATCTTTTTTTGAAAATGAAGCATTTTTAGGCGCAATTAACCATGTTAAAAAGAATAATTCAAAATTACACATCTTTGGATTAGCTGGTACTGGTGGGGTGCACTCATCTAGTTTACACATCACTAGTTTATATGAACTAGCTAAAGCAAATGGTTTAGCGGATCAAACCTTCTATCATGCATTCTTAGATGGTCGTGACACCCCACCAACAAGTGGATTAGAGTTTGTTAAAGACATTGCCAAATCAGGTTTAAAAGTTTCAACTATTAGTGGGCGTTATTATGCCATGGATAGAGACAACAACTGGGACAGACTTCAAAAAGCAATTAATAATCTAACCACTGGGACAGGTGCTAAGTTTGATAGTTTTGAAAGCGGCATCCAAAGTTCTTATGACAACGGGGTTACCGATGAATTCTTAGTACCATTCTTAGTCGACGAAAAAGGCTTAGTCAATGATAACGATGCAATCATCTTCGCAAACTTTAGACCAGACAGAGCTATCCGTATCGCAACTGCATTTTCAAACCCTAGTGCAGTAAGTGCTTATTACACACCAGGAAAAGCAACATTTGATAGTTCTAATATACCATCAAATATCTACTTTGTTTCTATGTGTCATTACGCAGAAACTGTAAAAGGTGAAATTGCCTACGGTTTACAAAGTTTAGATAATTTATATGGTGATGTGATCAGTACTGCTGGTTTGCAACAATTAAGAGCCGCTGAAACTGAAAAATACGCCCATGTTACCTTCTTCTTTGATGGTGGTATGGATAAAGAATTAGTTGGGTCTAAACGTATTCTTGTCAATTCACCTAAAGTTGCAACTTACGATTTAAAACCTGAAATGAGTGCTTATGAATTAACCGATGAAGTAGTTAAAGCACTTCAAACTAAAGAATATGATACGATGATTTTAAACTTCGCAAACCCAGATATGGTTGGTCATACGGGTTCAATCCCTGCAACCACTAAAGCGGTTGAAGCGGTTGATGAATGTTTAGGAAAAGTATTAAAAGAAATTGATGCTTTAGGTGGTGTTGCAATTATTATTGCAGACCATGGTAATGCTGAAAAAATGCGTGATGAATTTGGTGAACCACATACCGCACATACCACTAACCCTGCTCCAGTTATTATCACTAAGAAAGATATTACACTAAGAACTGATGGGGCTTTATGTGATATCGCACCTACTATGTTAGAACTTCTAGGTGTGGATCAACCTAAAGAAATGACAGGTAAATCATTAATTATTAAATAAAGATGACTTCGGTCGTCTTTTTTTTAAGCGAAATATGGAACCGCTTACAAGTTTTATATTTCACGTTTTTAACCACTAAAATTGTGTATAATAAAATTGACTATTTAGAATGAGAGGTTTTTAATTATGTCTAATTTACTTAAACTAAGACAAGTCCTAGAAGAAACTAAGCCGAATCATGGGTTTAATTATGCAATCCCTGGGATTTTCAATTTATTTGATTATGACAGTATGAAATTAAAAAACGGAGAGGAAATTGTAAATCCTTATGATTTTTTAATTGCCTTACTGGACGAAGTAATACTTAAAAAACACACCCCACTTGAAACCAAAAGTTTGTCTTTAATTAAGGGTATTAAACCATCTAAAAATGGTGGTGATTGGATTAACAAAAGTGTTGTTTACTCAATGATGATTCGTGCTTCATCTAGCTGGGACCATGATAGAAATGGTTACCTAGATGAAAAAAACATCTATCACTTAAAAGAAACTGGAACATTTATTAAAACATTAATGCTACTTCCACTGCTTCAAGAAATGGGGGTAGACACCATTTATTTACTACCAATCAGTAAGTTCTCTTTAAAGAATAAAAAAGGTGAACTAGGAAGCCCATATGGTGTTTCAAACTTCTTTAGTATTGACCCGGGTCTAGATGATCCAATGCTTTTAGGAAAGATGTCTTTGGAAGATCAGTTTAAAGCTTTAATCGAAGCCTGTCACACCCTTGATATGCGTGTTATGATTGATATTATTCCACGTACCAATGCAACGGAAAGCGAATTAATTATTGATCATCCAGATTGGTTCTACTGGATTAAGACTAAAGACCTTCCGATTTATAAACCACCTTATGTTAAAGCCATTAAAGAAAAAACAGTATCGCCTGATTTGATTTATATGGAGGCTGTTTATAAAGATGAGTCCGTTAAAAATCATATTAAGTTATTCCAATTTGATCCTAAAACACAAGACCCAGTCGCTTGGAAAAAAGTGGTTAGTGCTTATAAAAAAGGAAATCCAAACATTTTAGATTTAATCGATAAATATTTCGGATTAACCATTGCTCCAGCATTTAGTGATCATATTAACGATATTCAACCCCCTTGGACTGATGTTACTTTCTTTAGAATGTATTTAGATCACCCTCAAGAAACCATTAAATTTTTAGAAGATAAAAATACAGCACCTTATATCTTATTTGATACGATTAAATCAAACATGTATCATGGTAAGAAACCTAATATGGAACTATGGGAAACTTTATCTGATATTATCCCATACTATCAAAATAACTTTGGGATTGATGGTGCAAGAATCGATATGGGACATGCGCTTCCTGAAAAACTAATTAAAATGATTATTAGTAAAGCCCACGCAATAGACCCTGACTTTAGCTTTATTGCTGAAGAATTAAATCCGAAAAATGCTGGCAAAGCAAAAGATATGGGTTACAACATGATTATCGGAAACGGATTTTCAATGCAACACAATTTAGAAGACTTGAAAATGCAAGAATTCATGTTAAATGCCCATAACTTACCATGTAAACAATTCGCCTGTGGAGAAACGCATGATACACCAAGACTTGCCGCTAGAGACGGCGGTATGGTTCTTTCTAAATTCTTAACCATCATGAACATGTTTGTACCAAATACCGTTCCATTCATTAACTCAGGGCAAGAAGTATATGAAACGCAACCTATGAACTTAGGAATTGGGCCACGTGAAAATGAACTCTACATGTTACCAAGTCATGATCCGTACTACACTAAGTTAGCGTTGTTCGATAAGTTTGCTTTCCACTACTTAAATCATATGAGTTATGACATTAAAGATAACTTGAAAAAAATTAAACCTATTAGAAAGAAATATTTAAATGTTATCACCGATAACAAAAAATATATTCCACTAAACTATTACGAAGGACATAATATCACTGGTTTTGCTTATGAAGCGAAAAATGAAATTCTATTCATTGTAGGAAATCCATATTACAATTATGCGCAACATGTGAAACTCGATTTGTCTAAAATAAGACATGCGTTCAACTTAGAATATAAAGGAAATATGCTTTATGCAATGCATGAAGTTGGCACAAGAGAAATTCATGAATTTGACCATCAAGGAAACCCTTATTTCTTAATTGGAAATGGTGAAGTTAAAATTTTTACTATTAAAAAGGTTTAAAAACAGCTGTTAATTCTTATATTAAATGACACTTACAACGTTAAGTGTCTTTTTTTATATTCATAAGTATATTTTCCCATGATTTTTCTACTAACTTAACA
>CAYJBF010000004.1:0-22692 GCA_964368415.1 uncultured Acholeplasmataceae bacterium
TTCTTTCGCTACAATTGGTTCATTTTCCCTAACCACATCTAAATAATAAGGGATTTCTCTATTTAATAAATTCTTAATAATCATATAAGCAGCGCCCCCTACAACAAAGATACCTAGTGAGAATAATACGTTAACTCTTAATCCGAAAATAATTAATGGGTCTGTTCTAAACGGTTCAATTAATAAACCTCTCCCTAGTCCGTACCAAATTAAGTATAACCCAATTAAATCACCCAACTTAAAGATTCTCTTTCTTCTAACAATTAATATAGCAACAAGACCTGCAAAGTTCCATAAACCTTCATATAAGAATGTTGGGTGATAATAGATATTGCCCATCTTCATGTTTTCTAAAATAAAGTTTGGCAGAATTACTTTTAAAAAGTTGTAAGTCCCTGTGCTAATAGGACCACCATGTGCTTCTTGATTAAAGAAGTTTCCCCAGCGACCTAATATTTGACCGATTAAGAACCCAGGTGCTAATATATCCAATAATGCCCAAATATTCATTTTTCTTATTTTGGTATACACAATTACAAATATGATGGCTGTGATAATCGCACCATGAATCGCTAATCCACCACCAGATATATTAAATACATCCCCTATATTTTTGTAACTTGAATACCCATTTGGATCAAAAATCACATAATATAATCGAGCCCCAACAATCGCTAATGGTACTGCAATTAATATCGCGTCCGTAAGATGATCCACATTAATTCCTAAAAATCTGGCTTCTCTAATGGCTAGTATAACCGCAAATACAATCCCTGTTAAAATAAATACGGCATACCAAGCAATTACTAATCCACCGATATTAATTGCTTCTTTATTAAATGGTGGGGTTTGACCAAGCGTTGCTAATAATAATAGTAAGGTAAAAACCAAGACAAACCCTACACCAATGGTGTAAGGTTCTTTATAAGATAAAAAGTGTTTTACAAATTTTTTTTCATTATTGTTCTTGTTCATTTTCTTTTATGCTCCTCATCACTTCTCTAGTTAAATTAAATGCCGCATGATAACCTAAATATTTGAGTTTTTCATTCATTGCTGCACTTTCAACTAATAGTGCTACGTTTCTTCCTGGTAATACTGGAATAGTTACAATCGGTATTTCTGTATCAAAATACTTTCTGGTTTTTGTATTTAATCCAAGTCTATCATAATGTTTCTTTTCTTCCCATTTTTCAAGTTCTACAACAAGTCTGATTTTCTTAGATTCACGGTAAGATCCAATCCCAAACATAGAGACCACATCAATAATCCCAATCCCGCGAACTTCCAAATATCTTTCCAAGATAATTGGTGCTTCACCAATTAAAGTTCCCACATCTTTTTGAAAGATATCCACTCTATCATCACTAATTAGCATGTGACCACGTTTAATTAGTTCTAAAGCTGTTTCAGATTTACCGATGCCACTCTTACCAATGATAAGGGTTCCCATCCCATTAATATCCATCAACACCCCATGTACAGTTTGTCTTTTTGCTAAGTTTTCTTGAAGATAACTATACATTTTAGAGTTTAAGGCAGTGGTTCTTAATTTGCTCTTTAAAATTGGAACATCATACTTATTACCTAACTTAATAAAAACTTCCTTAATATCTACATTAGTTGAGAAAATTAAGGCAGGTGGTTGTAACTTGAATATTTCAGTAAGACGCTTTTCTTGAAGTGATTCATCTAGTAAACTTAAAAATGAAGCTTCTTTAGAGCCAATTAAAATAACTCTTTCTGGATCAAAAAACTCCATAAACCCCGCTAATTCAATCCCTGGTCTAGAAATCATAACTTCTTTGACTATTTTTTCTAATCCGTTTTGACCAGCAACAATCTTTAAATCATTTTCTTTTGCGAGTTGAATGACTTTTATCGCTTTCATATTAACCCTCTTTTCCTGTTGTAAAAGAACTTTCTTATGTAATAGTTTACAAAAAATCTTAATACTGAAAATAATAACACATAAACAAATAATTTGTAGGGGTGATTAAATAATACCCCATCAAACAATACAAAGATAATATAAAACAATATTACTTCAATGATTAAATCCACAATCCCAAAACTTCTAATCATTAAATTAGGAACTACTTTTCTTAACGTTATTTTAATCGATATTTCCACAAATGTAAATAATATCACTGAAAGCAGATAGATAAAATGATCTTGAATTACACCGAGTTGAGTAATCCCAAGCACAGCACTAAAAAGCACAATATTAACCAATAAGGATAATATAATGTGAATCATTAGGTTTGAACTGAGTCCGTATGAAAACAGAAGTGCAAATCTTTTATGCTTTTGAAAGGTTTCATCTTCTTCTAAAACTTTAATTAAATCTTTTTCTAGTTTTTCTCTTGCTTCTTCTTTTTCTTGTTCAGTTAATTCTTTTTTGTCTTTTTCATCTTTCATGCTTTACCTAGAACTTTCTTTAAATATTGACCTGTATAAGATGTTGAAACTTTACTAATCTGTTCAGGGGTACCTTGGGCAATAATATAACCACCCGCTGAACCACCTTCAGGACCTAAGTCAATAATATGGTCAGCCGATTTTATAACATCTAAGTTATGTTCAATAATAAGGACCGTTGCCCCTTCATCTGTAATTTGATTTAATACTTGCATTAACCTGTTTACATCATCCGAATGTAACCCTGTAGTTGGTTCATCTAGAATATATAGGGATGTATCGGTAATCTTTCTATAAAGTTCACTAGCTAATTTTACTCTTTGAGCTTCACCACCAGATAACGTGGTTGCCGATTGACCTAGTTGAATATAACCTAATCCAACATCATTAATGGTTTGAAGTTTGTTTTTAATTTTAGGTATATTATCAAAGAATTCTAACGCATCCTCAACGGTCATATCTAAAACATCCGCAATTGTCTTCCCTTTATATTTAACTTGAAGGGTTTCTCTATTATATCTTTTTCCGCCACAAACTTCACATTTCACAAATACATCTGGTAAGAAGTGCATACTAATTCTAGTCACCCCATCGCCCCTACAAGTTTCACAGCGTCCACCTTTAACGTTGAATGAGAACCTTGACTTATTAAAACCACGAATCTTTGATTCATTGGTTACCGAGAATAAATCTCTAATATCGTCAAATACACCAGTATAAGTTGCGGGGTTACTTCTTGGGGTTCTACCAATTGGACTTTGAGAGATTTCAATAATTTTCTTAATGTTTTCAGAACCTTTGATTTCATCAAATAAACCTGGTTCATCTTTCCCTCGATATAAAATTCTATGAAGTCCCTTATATAGCACTTCATTGATTAAACTGGATTTACCAGAACCACTAACACCCGTAACACAAACAAGTTTTCCAAGGGGGATTTTCACATCTACATTTTTTAAGTTGTTTTGTCTAGCATTGATAATCTCTAAATAATTCCCATTGCCTTTTCTACGTTTCTTAGGTACTTCAATTTTCTTTTTACCAGTTAAATATTGTGCTGTAATAGATTCTTCTACTTGCATCACTTCTTTAGGGGTACCTTGGGCAACTACATACCCGCCTTTTATCCCCGCACCAGGTCCAATATCGACTAAGTAATCACTTTCTAACATGGTTTCTTCATCGTGTTCAACAACCACTAAAGTATTGCCTAAATCTCGCATCTTCTTTAAAGTTTTAATTAACATTTGATTATCTCTTTGGTGTAGACCTATAGAAGGTTCGTCTAAAACATAAAGTACACCACTTAAACTTGAACCGATTTGAGTCGCTAGTCTAATTCTTTGAGCTTCACCGCCAGAAAGGGTTAATGTTTCTCTTGATAAGGTTAAATACCCTAAACCGACATCCTCTAGAAACGATAAACGCTGAATCACTTCATCTAATATTGATTTAGAGATTTGAGCTTGAGTTTTATCTAATTTTAAATTTTTGAAAAAATCTAATTCTTCCGTTATCGACAAAGCCGTAAGTTTCGCAATATCATAATTATTAATCTTTACGGATAAGGCTGCCTCATTTAAACGTTTTCCTTGACACTTTGGACAAGACGATTCAGTCATATAAGATTCAATCCATTCTCTTATCCATTCAGAAGTTGTTTCACCATGACGTCTTTCAAGATTTGTGATAATGCCTTCATAGTGTCTTAACGTATCATAAATACGTCCACTTGAACTAATGGTTTTAATACGTAGTTTTTCTTTAGATCCGTATAAGATTATTTCTAATTTATCGCGAGCAATCTCCTTAATCGGAATATCCATATCAATCTTATAATATTTACAGACTTCACTTAATTCTTGACCTTGTAAGTTTTCATCATCTTGGTTTTTATAAGGAAGTATCCCGCCTTCATTGATAGATTTCTCAAAATCAATGGCTAGATGTTCGCTAATATTCAGTTTCTTCCCTAATCCCTTACATTCATCACAAGCCCCAATTGGTGAGTTAAATGAAAAAAGTCTTGGTTCTAGCTCAGGAATGGTAAAATCCACACCTTCACAAGCATAAAACTCAGAAAAGTTAATTGTTCTTTCACCATTAACTTCAACATCAACATACCCACCAGATTTACTGCTGGCAAGTTCGATAGAATCATAAACTCTAGATTGAATACCTTCTTTAATAATGATTCTATCAATCACTAAAGAGATATCATGATTCTTATTTTTGTCTAAGACAATGGTGTCATCTAATTCATCTAAGATACCATTTATTTTAACTCTAGTGAAACCGTCTTTTTTCAAAGAGTCTAATAATTTCTTATGGGTTCCTTTTTGTCTCCTAACCACAGGAGATAATATAACAACTTTACTCCCCTCTTCTAATTCCATTACACGCTCAGCCATTTCTTCAATGGTTTGTTTAGAAAGAGGTACATCTGATCCCGGACAATAAGGCGTCCCAATTCTAGCATATAGAAGTCTTAAGAAATCAAATATTTCAGTATTGGTTCCTACTGTACTTCTGGGGTTTTTAGACGTGGTTCTCTGATCAATCGAAATAGATGGGCTTAACCCATCGATTTTTTCGACATTTGGTTTTTCATAACTACCTAAAAACTGTCTAGCGTAACTACTTAGAGACTCTACATAACGTCTTTGACCTTCTTGATATAGAGTGTCAAATGCTAAACTGGATTTACCTGACCCAGATAACCCCGTCATCACAATTAACTTGTTTTTAGGTAATGTTAAATCAATATTTTTTAAGTTGTTTTCTTTTGCGCCTTTAATGACGATATAATCATTATTCATGAGTCATCTCTTTCAATTTATTTTCATCTAAGATAGTAATATTTAAACTTCTTGCTTTATCGAGTTTGGATCCAGCATCACTGCCTGCCAAAACATAATCCGTTTTCTTACTCACTGAACCAGTAATTTTTCCACCAAAAGATTCAATCAATTTCGAAGCTTCTTCTCTAGTGAAACTTTCTAGTTTTCCTGTTAAAACGAATGTTTTACCAGAAAACTCATGGTTCATATTTTTCTTTTCAACTTCAAAAGTTGTGTTTAAACCAAATGCTTTTAGCGATTCAATTAAATGGTTCGCATAGTCTGTATTAAAGTAGGTCTCAACACTATTAGCAATCGCCACCCCAACATCAAAGATGTTCATTAGATCTTCTGCTTTAGCTTCTTTTAATAAATCTAATGAAGGGTAATTATTGACTAGTATTTTAGCGACTTTAGCCCCAACATGTCTAATTCCTAAACCAAACAATAATTTATCTAGTGTATTGGATTTAGATTGTTCAATTGCTTCTAATAAGTTAGAAACTTTCTTCGGTCCCATTCTATCTAAATGGATAAGTTCATCTTCAAAATCTTTTAGCTTGTAAATATCTAAAATATCCTTTAAGTAGCCTGCTTCATATAATGTCAATACTACCTTTTCGCCTAATGTATCAATATTCATGGCTACTCTTGAGGCAAAGTGAATAATCTTATTTACAACTTGTGCTGGACAAGTAGGATTAATACAATACCAATCGGCTTCCCCGTCTTCTCTTATTAGTTCTGAGTTACATGAAGGACAACTATGTATCATTTCAAATAAAGTTGTGTTAAACCTCTTTTCAATCACTGGTTTTACAACCTCAGGAATAATTTCTCCTGCTTTTCTTACAACAACAATATCACCAATCTCAATATCTAGATCTTTAATGTAGTCTTCGTTATGAAGGGTGGCCCTTGAAACCATCGACCCACTTATTAATACACTTTCAAGTTCAGCAACCGGTGTAATAACACCCGTTCGTCCAACTTGGAATGTGATACCATTTAACTTTGTTTCCACTTCTTCTGGTTTGAATTTATAGGCAGTAGCCCACTTAGGAAATTTAGCCGTATACCCAATTTCTTCGTATAAATTAAACTCATTAACCTTTATAACCACCCCGTCAGTATCATAGGGAAGGGTTTTTCTCTTCTCATCAAAATATTCAATAACTTCAATGACTTCTTCAACTGTTTTAGCCATCTTATACTCTTGATTCACTTTTAACCCTAGTTCACTCAAAAAGTGTAAACTTTCTGTTTGAGTTTTAATATTATAGTTTTCAGGGTTCAACAAAGTATAAGAAAACATGTCTAATCCACGTTTACTAACAATTTTAGAATCCAGTTGGCGAATCGTCCCTGCAGCGGCATTTCTGGGGTTTCTAAACAATTCTTCATTGTTATCTTCTCGTTCTTGGTTCACCTTTTCAAAAGAACGATAAGGCATGAACACCTCACCTCTTACTTCAAGCGAATAAGGTTTATTAAGTTTTAAAGGAACACTTTGAATGGTTTTCACATTCTCAGTTACATCCTCACCAACCACACCATCACCTCGCGTTGCAGCGGTAACTAATATCCCATTTTCATAGATTAAGTTAATGGCTAAACCATCAATCTTTAATTCCAAATCATAAGAAAAATCACTTACTTCTTTTCTAACACGTTCATCAAATGCTTTTAACTCCTCAAAATTAAAAACATTAGATAAGCTCATCATTGGAACTGAATGGGTTATTTTATTAAATTTATCTAAAACAACCCCACCAATTTTCATAGTTGGAGAGGTTTTGCTTTTAAATTCCGGATATTTAGTTTCCAGTTCGACCAATTCTTTTAAATAGTTATCATAGGTGTAATCACTAATTTCTGGATTATCTAAAGTATAATATTGGTAATTAGCCTTGTTAATTATGGCCTCTAATTCGGCCATTCTTTTTTTAATTTGATCCATAAAATCACCAATATAATTATACCATACTTAATATAAGTATGTGGGGTTAAGACCTAAAAAGTTCTAAAATAAACTGGGATGGTTTATAGGTTTCGAGATTCACAATTAAGTACAAATAACGTTCTGCTCTTGTAACACCGACAAACATTAACCTTCTTTCTTCTTCTACATCAGAGTCCTTCATCGGTAAAATAGATTCATTTAATCCAATAAGAAATACAACTTTGAACTCTAATCCTTTTGCTTGATGAATTGTCATAAAGACTATCCGCTCATAATACGTTTCAAATAGGACATCTTTTAGTTTATTGGCTACAAAGTGATTTCGATATAAGATTGCAATTTGTTCCTGTTTAATACCTTTATTTAATAAATCTCTAATTTCACTTAAAATGTAGGTGTTTTTCTTTACATGCTCTTTGAAGTATTTTAATATCACTTTTCCTTTCTCTCGAACATAACATGCAAGTTCCTTAGTAAACCTATTTTGATTGTGTTTTATAAGATTATTAGATAAACGAATGATTTCTTTAGAAGAACGGTAATTCAAATCAAGTAAATATAAAGAGGCCTTAAATTCTGTTAAATATGTATCAATCACTTTTTTGGATGCTCCTCTAAATGAATAGATACTTTGATCTGGATCACCAACACAAAAGAAAGCATTCTTATTTGTCTTTAATGTCTTTATTAAATCGTACTGAATCTTAGAGGTATCTTGAAATTCATCGATGAAAATATAATCGAATTTCTCTTTTATTTGTGTCGCGAATTTTCTGTCAGCTTTCATCTTTTTTAACATTAATATCTCTAAATCCGTAAAATCGAACAATTTACTTTCTTTTAAAAATTCATCATATCGTTTTAGTAATGATGATTTAACTTGGTTTCTTTTTAGAATATCAATTTCTTTTATATCACTCATAGAAAAGCCGTTTTCCAGTAATTGTTCTTCCCTAATTATCTCTAATTCATAACTATCTTTAAGTGCTTGATAACAAAACCCATGAAAGGTCGATGTCATTACATTTGGATCATCGGTTCCAATTCGTCGTTTTAATGATTCAGCACTTTTTTTAGTAAACGATATTAAAAGTATTTTATTATAACCCAATTCAATTAATCTTTTTGCTCTATTAACAATCACGGTGGTTTTACCTGTTCCAGCTCCGGCGAGTAAAAAAATAAAACGGTCATTTGCCATGACCGCTTTGGTTTGATTTATGTTTAACATGACATCACCCTACTTAATATGTAGTGTTAATTGTCCTTTTTTACTTTTTTAATGGATGGATGACCTGGAGTAAATAATTTTATGCCAAATTCCATTCCAAATGCTATTTTGATAATATCTTCATCAATCGAGATTACGACACCATTTCCGTATTTTTCATGACGCACTCTATCACCTAAGACAATTTCTTCTTTTTCCGTTTGATGAATATTATCTAAGAAATCATACGGGGTTGTAGTTTGTTCTTTCTTGTGTGAAAGTGGTTTATCTGGCATGATATTCATTTCATTAATGAATCTAGAAGGCATGTTGTATCTGATTTCACCATATCTAAAACGGGATCTTGCATGTGAGATTATCAAACGTTCTTTCGCTCTTGTCATAGCGACATAACAAACACGTCTTTCTTCTTCAATATCAAATTCATTATAGGACTGATCACTGGGAAAAATTCCTTCTTCTAATGCTACCAAAAACACCGCTTTAAATTCTAATCCTTTTACTTGATGTACCGTGGCGAGTTTAATCGTATTATTAGATACATCAAAATCAGCATCGGTCTTTAAAATTAAATCATCCAGTACCTGTTGTAAACCTTCAATAATAGGCATTTGATAATCAAATGTGCCTTGATAGAAAACAGCTTTTAATTCATTTATGTTTTCTAATCTATCTTTCGATTCATTTCCCTCACTGTATAACATATCATAATAACCACTCATCTTGCCGACTAAATCGACCACATCAGGCATATGATTAAGTTTGTTGATTGCTTCTGTTAAACTTAGAATAAGTTGCTTGAAGTCAATTAAACTTTGTTTAGCTGCCTTACTTAAGTCTACTTTATCAATTGCATCAAACATACTAATGTTGAAAATGGTGGCATAAGTTTCTAATTTTTGAATCGTAACTGACCCTATTTTACGTCTGGGCACATTAATAATTCGTTTTAAAGAGATATTATCCATTGGGTTAAGACATAGTCTAATGTAGGCTAAAATATCCTTAATTTCTTTTCTTTGGAAGAAGGATAATCCCCCATAAATAACATAGGGAATATTATATTTTAATAACGATTCTTCAAAAACACGGCTTATAGCATTTGCGCGATATAATATCGCAATATCGTTGTATTGATACCCTTTAAAAACTAAATCTTCTATGGCTTTCGTCACAAAGTACGCTTCATCTCGGTCAGATTCTCTGATTTGATGTACAACACTCAAGCCATTTCCAAGTTCACTGGTTAAATTCTTTTCCGTTGTTCTTCCTGAATTATAACTAATTAAACTATTGGCCGCATCCAATATCTTTGTTGTAGAACGGTAGTTTCTGTCTAACACATAAACCTTAGGATCAAACTCAATCATATAACGATTTTGATTCTCATAATGTGCCCCTCTAAATGAATAGATACTTTGATCTGGATCCCCTACCACAAATATATTATTATTTGGCCCAATTAAATGCTTCATTAATTCATACTGCATTTTATTAGTATCTTGAAACTCGTCTACCAATATGTATTCATATTGACGGTTATAATAATCCTTAACCTCTGGACAGGTTCTAAAAACCTCTATCGTTTTATAAATTAAATCATCGAAATCCAGGGCATTATTATCTCTTAAATACTTGTTATAAGCATTATAAATTTTCGCTTCGTCAAGCTCTAAGAAATCGGACTGTCCGTTTTTAATCTTTGAAAATAGATTTTTTAATCTATTTGAATTAAACTTGTTAGAATCATAATTCAATTCTTTTACTGTATCTCTAATGATTTGTTTAGAGTCATCCTCATCAATAATTAAAAACCTTCTTGTAAAGCCTTGGTTTAAATGTGTTATTTCATCTCTTAAAAAGCGTGAACAAAAAGAATGAAATGTAGATATTTGAGTTAAATACCCCTTTTCTCCAACTAAGTTCATTACTCTTTCTTTCATTTCAGCCGCTGCTTTATTGGTAAAAGTTACCGCCACAATGGATTGTGGATCAATACCTTCACTTATCATGTATGCAATTCTATAAGTTAAGGTTCTTGTTTTTCCAGATCCAGCCCCTGCAATTACAGATACAGGTCCTTTAATATGGGTAACAGCTCTTGCTTGTTCTTTGTTTAATATCGTTAAATCTACCATTATTACTCCTATTTAAAAAAGGGGAAACCCCTTTTTTTATTTAAATGAACTTTTCAGTTCTACAATTCTATTATAAATATCACAATCTGATTCTTCATGATCTAAAATAAAATACCCAGTTCTCATTAATTGTACTGGACCTTTAATCTCCCCCATTGCGTGTTCAACAAAGCCTTCTTTAACTTCTAATGAGTCGGGATTAATTCTATCTAAGAAAGAACCTTCACCATCAAAAACAAGGGGTCCAAATAAATTGAACTTTGCCTTTCTAGCCTTAGAAACTTCCACAAAGTGAATTGTTCCGTTTGGTTTTCTTTCATCAAATCCAGAACCACTTAATGTTTTTGGATCATATGTCACTAGAACTTCAACAACATTTCCGTCCTTGTCCATGACAACATCATGACAATGTATAAAATATGTATTAAAAAGTCTAACTTCTACATCTTTTGCTAGTCTTTTCCACTTCTTGTTTGGCTTTTCTAAAACAAAATCATCTTGATCAATATATAAATGTTTTGAGAAATATAAGGTTTTTGTTCCTAGTGTTTCATTATTTGGATCAAGTGGTACTTCAAAACTTTCTACTTTATCTTCTGGATAATTCGTTATAGTAACCTTTAATGGGTTAATTACTCCCATCATCTTAGGGCTGCTAGTTTGTAAGTCATCTCTAACAAACGATTCCAACATATCCGTTGAGACAGTATTACTTGTTTTTGATAAACCCGTCCCTAGAATAAACGCTTTAATCGCTTTTGGTGTATAACCACGTCTTCTCATACCGGATAAAGTTGGCATTCTAGGATCGTCCCAACCGGATACTAAATGGGTTTCTACAATTTGACGTAAGTATCTCTTACTCATTACTGTATTTTCTATATTTAAACGCCCAAACTCAATTTGTCGTGGGATTAATGGCATTTCAGTTTCTCTAACTACCCAATCATATAAAGGTCTATGGTCTTCAAACTCAATACTACATAAAGAATGTGTAATACCTTCAATCGCATCTTCTAATGGATGTGCGTAGTCATACATCGGATAAATTTTCCATCTATCTTTTGTTCGGTGATGGTGTTCAAAGCTAATTCTATAAATAACTGGATCACGCATATTCATATTAGGGTTTGACATATCTATTTTAGCCCTTAATACTTTTTCACCTTCTTTAAATTTCCCTTCCCTCATTTGTTCAAAAAGAGTTAAGTTTTCTTCAACTGATCTATTTCTAAAAGGCGAGGGTGTACCTGGCGTTGTTAAAGAACCTCTTGTTTCAGAGATTTGTTGTGCCGTTTGGTCGTCCACATAAGCTAAGCCTTTCTTAATAAGAAGGATTGCTCTATCGTACATTTCTTCAAAGTAATCTGAGGCATAATAAATGTCATGTGGTTCATAACCTAACCATTTAACATCTTCTATGATGGCTTCTACATACTTTGTTTCCTCTTTTTCAGGGTTTGTATCATCAAACCGAAGGTTTGTATGCCCACCAAAGGATTTCGCAAGCTCAAAATTTTGAATAATCGCTCTTGCATGTCCAATATGTAAAAATCCATTTGGTTCTGGTGGAAAACGGGTAATTATCTCCGTATGTTTCCCTGATTCTAAATCATTCACCATGATTGTTTTAATAAAATTTGAATGCTTTTCCATAAATATCACCTATTAAATAGTATACCTTAAAAAGGCTTTTTCCTCAAGATAATATATCAATAGTTTTTTGTGGTTAAACCTTAAAAAAAGCCCACATAAATGTGAGCTGTAGAAAATTGTTTTTTAACCTTTTGTCGCACCAGCTGTAATCCCTTCGATAAGGTATTTTTGGAATACCATGTAAAGGATTGTAATTGGAAGACCAACAATGATTGCACCAGCAGCGAATGCACTATAGTTCGCATTTTGTGGGTTATTAATAAAATCAAATAACCCAACCGCAAGTGTCCATTGTTGTGGAATATCTTCTGGTTTTGTTCCAGTAGCTGGAACATTTAATAAGTATCCAGGTAACATATAGTCCATCCAAGGTGCCATAAATAAGTTAACCGCTACGAAAGTAATAATGGGTAAACTTAAAGGTAAAATAATTCTTATAAATATTTGTAGTTTATTTGCCCCGTCAATGTTTGCCGATTCATCTAAGTCTTTTGGTATTTGACTTAAAAATCCTTTGATTAACCATAAGTTACCCGGAATCGCCCCACCAATATAAAGGATGGATAGTGCCCAAGGTCTACCGGTTAAACCAAATGTATTAAACAAGACGAACATCGCAATTAACCCCATGAACGTTGGAAATGATTGTAAGACCAATAATGATAATAGCGAAGATTTCTTTCCTTTGAATGAGAATCTCGCATAAACATAAGCAGCCCCTGTAACCAATAATGTCCCAATCAACATGTTGATCATAGCGATAATAATTGTATTCTTGTACCAGTTACCAAAGTTAGTTTCATTAAATAAGAACTTAAATGATTCAATATTTGGGTTTTCTGGCCAAATCGTATTTGGAATACCTGACCCAATATTGGATAAAGCCATCCCAACCATGTAAATCACTGGAACAATAACAATAATTGATAATAAAATAATTTCTCCATTAATCAAAATTCTAGAAAATACGTTTGATGGTTTAAAGGTTTTTCTAAACGCATCTTTTTGAATATTACGTCTTGTTGGCAGTTTTAAGTAATGTATAAATCCGTAAATTGGTACCAAACCAATTAAGATTGGAACTAATCCAGAATACCCTTTCTTTTCAGCAAAGTCGACCACTAAACCTTGGTGAACCACTAAAGCTAAAATAAGGAAGAATACGACTAGCAATGTAATTAGGAAATTTGAATTAAATGATAAATATACAATCAGTGCTAGTGGAATAATAACCAGTAACGCAAGCGTTATAATCAACAGTGTTCCAAATGCTCTGGCAATTAACACATTAGGAGCCCATGCGTATTTTAAAGTAGATTCCGAAGTATCTTTTAAGTTTGGTTTTTTTATAAAGTACTTAAGTCCATAGATAGGAATTAAACCAATCAACCAAACTTTAGTAGATTCATACCCTTTTTTAACCGCATAATCTCTAACCGTTAACGTGTGTGTTAATAGTATCCATGATAGGATTACGATACTAAATAATATCCAAAATATTACCATAATTAATCCTCCTTAAATGCTTTAGTTCTGGATAAATTCCAAGCAGTTAGTGTACCAACTACCAAGAAAATCATCACAGAGAACACAGAAGCCATATTATAAATACTATGGTCAACAGTCAACTTATACATCCAGCTAATTAAAATATCGGTATCACCGGCATAACCCCGCGAGGCTAAACCAGTGTTAGGTCCTCCACCCGTAATAAAGTAGATGACCCCAAAGTTATTAAAGTTACCACTAAATGTCATAATTAAGATCGGTGCGGTTGAGTATAATACCATCGGAATCGTAACAAAGCGAATCTTTTGGAATCCCGTTGCCCCGTCGATATCCGCTGCTTCATAAAGTGTTTTATCGATAGAGGTCATAATACTACTCATCAATGCCATAAAGTATGGGAACCCTAACCAAATATTGACAACAATTAATGTTACTTTAACAAAGTTTGGATTAAATGAGTTTGTAAACCACTGAATGTTGTTTTCACCTAAATATAAAAGTTTTTGCCACCAATGTTGTACATCAGCGAATTTTAAGCCCAATATACCCATATTCTTAAATATGTCATATAAGCCAATGTCATTAAACAGTTGGTTAATAAACCCAGTTTCTTTAAACATGACACTAAACACCATCTGTGATAAAATCGCTGGAATAGCCCAAGGTAAGATTAAGATTGAACGCCAGAATTTACGCATTACAACCTTTTCACTGTTTAAGATTAAGGCTTGGATAAAACCTCCAAAAAATACAGTAAATGTTGACCCTACAGCCCAAATAGCCGTCCAACCCAATACACGCCAGAATGCAAACCCAAATGATGCCCCTAACCCACTTGAAAAGTTGAAGATTGCTAAAAAGTTATGCAACCCCACATAATCAAATGTATCGGTCATAGATTGATTACCACTAATACTAGTAAACGCTAAGATAAACCCAAATATAATTGGCATAATAGAGATAAACGCAAGAACAAATAATGCTGGGAATAACACAATGTATTCAAAACTTGATTCCCATAAGTTCGTCCAATACTTTTTACCATCTAAAATACGTTCACCTAAACGTTTAGCTTCACTTACTTTATAGGCATCGGTAACACCCCAAATCATGAAAATCATAAAGAATAATGATAATATTACCCCAATTAGACCTTCTAGTAACAAGGTTGTAGAGAAATGCCCTTGAACGTTTATTCGTTGAGCGGGTGATACAGGTGGATTAATGGTTGTTAGATTAAACGGTAGTGTACTATTACCTAATAAAACGTCACTTAATGCCGTATAACTGACAAAGTCAATTTTTCTTGCAGTCCCTAACGTTCCGACAGCCCAATATCCTTTTAAGAACATTCCTGCTTTATCATAAAAGAAATTATTATAGTCTGATAAGAATGCATCTCTAACGTCTGTATTAATATCAAAGTATACCATCAACATCAATCTTGTATAATCGGTATTGTTTTTGGCATTACCAGGTGTGTTATACGTTGAAAACATCGCATGTCTAAAGATATTAGAAAAAGCTGTATTCTTATATTGCAGTCTTGTTTGATCGTAATTCAATTCTGGTTCAAAATATTCATATATCGCAGTAATGCCTGCTTCTTCATCAACATTTACAACCAAAGGCCCCTTAATTTGAACGGCTTGTTTATTGGCTACACGGTCAATAACTGCCCCAGTAACAACGTTAATATAAACCTCTTTGGTTCCATCTTTTGCGATAATATAAATTACGCTTGGTTGAGTTCTGTTTCTTGTTAATTCACCAGTTTTGGTGAATTTTGTTAATAAAACCTTTTCGGTATTATCTGCTTCAAATGTTACTTCATCAACTGATAGAGTGTTTTCTCTATTAGGTGTTTCAGTTAGTAAATCGACTTCAACATAAGTTCTTATGTTCACATTATCTACTTTAACGTTTTCCTCGATATAATAAAGACCCTGTGGATCTTTATACAATGTCTTGTTACGAATAACGTTAATATTATTTTCACTATTGACGTCAGTAGCAAGTTTTGTTGTATTATTTGCTAAGTTTCGGTATGATTTTGGGTTATTTGTTTTAATATCTTCAGCTAGAAAAGTAAGTAACTCCTCCATGGAAATATATTTTGCAGCTTCTACTTTTTCTTCTGATGATGTGAAATCTGGTGATAAACCATTTTCGGTAGCTTTTGCTTTAAGTAGGGTTTCAAAGGTTTCATAACCTGCTCCGCCTGTATCATAAAGATACCAAGTCATGAATTTATCAGTAACCCACGAATCTTCAAAGTCTTCCCCAGGTATTTTATTATACGCATGCGTATCTTCAAAATAACTAGACGTTCCTAGTTCAACACCAATAGCGCTTAAGAATATAACAAAAAAGAATAGACCTTTAAACCACTGTCTATTTAAGACTTGGCCTAATCCCCCTATAATCAGTGAAGCAAATCCTTTTAAAATGCTTATAAATTTCATTTTGCCTCCTAAATATGAAATGAGGGCGACCTTAAGGCCGCCACTCACTTTAATTAAAAATTAATTAATTGCCTGATAAACCCGCTAAGGTGTTATATGATTGTTCAGCTTCGTTGGCCGCAGTAGTTGTATTTTGGCCTGTATTCCATACTTGAGTAATCATTGTTTCACCAGGTCCCCAATAGTAAGTTACTTGAGGAATTGTAGGCATTGGTACAGATGTTTCTAATTGTTCACTCATGATTAACATTAGTTCATCATCACTAACGCCTTCGATACCATCTAGTAATTCAGCTTTTAAGGCAGGTAGTTTATATTTATATTCATATTGGATTTCCATTGCGATATCTGTAGTTAAGAATTCAACCCATTTAATCGCAGCTTCAACGTTCTTAGAATATTTGTAAACGGCAACCATTTGAGCACCAGCAAATGTTGACATTGCTTGGCCGTTTAAGGTTGGCATTAATGCTAAACCATAGTTTAAACCTTTGTCTTTATATGTTTCGTGCATCCAAGGACCAGAAATGATATAAGGAACGTTTCCAGCTTCAAATTCTGTACCACCAACTGAGTTGTGATTACCAGTCCCTGTTGTAATAGGTTTTAAAGTGTTTACAAAATAATCAAGTGCATCAACTGCATTAATGAATCCAACTTGAGTTGGGTCATTTAATTCAGGACCGAATGGTTGGAATCCAAATGCACTATAGAATGGTTGCATCATATAAGAGTCTGCCCAGTGGCCTGATGTATTTAAATAGTATCTACCAGCTTGTGCATTTGTTCTTGTATCTGTTTCACTGACTGCTTGGTCGTTCCAAACTAATGCTTCTTCTACAATTTGTTCCATTGTAGTTGCAGGTGTTGTAACGAAATCTTTATTGTAGAATAAACCAATTGATTCAACGTTAATTGGAACTGCAAATAATGTTTCCACTGCATTTGGATCTTCTGGATCAAACGTCTTAGTGTTTTCATTATAGAACATAGTTGCAATGCTTGCGCCTAGTGGGTGAGATCTTTCGTTAACTATTGTTTTAGTTGATGCAGGTAATGCATAAACTAAGTCTTCTAATACAGCCTGAGCTAAGTGGTCATGTGGGAACATAAACACGTCAGCACCGTTACCAGAAGGACCATATGTTTTTAATCTTTCTCTTGAGTCAACAGTACCCATATGAGCAAATTCAACAACGATACCAGGGTATACTTTATTGAACTCTTCGATTAAAGCAGCAACGTATTCGCCATCTTGGTCATCCATCCAAACACGGATAGTGGATTTTTGAGTAATAATTTGACTAAAGTCAATTAATTCACCATTGTTTACAGCTTCTTTTGGATTAACTGTAAATGGAATTTCTAATTTAACTTTACTATCTGATTTTAAAGTAAACGTTAATTTACCTGTACCTGCTTTAAGACCTTTAACAGTAATCTTTTCACTGGCTACAGTTATACTTAATAAATCGGATTGCCCAATCCATTCAAGTTTACTTGCATCTTGGTTTAAGTTAAGTACTAATGATTCGTCAACTTTAACAGTAATGCTTGCTGGACCAGTTAATTCTGTTTTTTTGCCTCCGCAGGCAACTAATGTTATTACGCCTACTAATGCAATAAACGTAACCAATAATCTTTTAATGTTTTTCATAGTAGACCTCCCTATTTAACCACTCTGAAGGTAAATTTTTCTTCGGTAACATTACCCCATTTATCTTCAACGCGTAGCATAATTACATAATCGCCTTCGGTTCTTGTATCAAGTATTGAAAATTCACCACTTGGAACATAAACCATAACTGAAATGTTACCATCACGGTTATCATTTGCTTCAAAGTTAGGGAATTTGTTAGTGTCGAATTTTTGGCCCCAAGGAACTGTAATAATTCTTTCAGCTTCAGGTTTACCAACTAATGCTAAGTCAACAAATTCAATTACTGGCGCTTCGCTATCAATCATTAATTCTAATGACGCTTTAACTTTAGCTTGTGCTGGAAGTTCAGCTGGACGATCAGGAGCTGGATATTTTTCAGCTGGGGTTTCAATGTCTGCCCAAGCCTCTACTACATCTTCAACTAATACTGATTCATCTTCATAATAAATATTAAACTTACGGTTATCCGCTATATATTCTTCAGTTTCCCAAGCACCTCTAGTCCATTTATATTCAAATGTAACAAGTGGTTGATTGATATCTACTGTGAATGTAATTTCATAAACGTCACCAACTTTAGTTGCTGTATATTCAGCAACACCTGGTGTCCATCCTTGGAATGAACCCGCAACTGATAGTTCAGCTTCAGCAGGTGTGTTAGCTGGAGCAGTAAGTTGAATTGTAACTTCTTTTGTAACAGTTGGGAATAATTCAAAGAATACTTCATATTGTTTTGTATTATCGATAGGTGAATTTTCAGCTAGGATAACAACAAAATTATTTAATGATTCTGCAGTTTGTGCAAAGTCAACGTGGTCAATAACTAAAGCGTCACCATATACAGCTTCTTCAGTTTCAGTTGCTGGTGTAACTACTTCTTTAATAGTGAACCATGATTCAATAGTTGCTCTTGCAGCATCTTTGTCTTCAGCTTTTGGATAAGGTGAAGCAATACTTGAACCGGTTTGAACGAAAATTGTGTGTGGATCAATTGCATAAGTTCCTGTTTGTTTAACAATATCACCAGGAATTAATGTAAATGAGAATGCTTTTTCAGCAAACGCAACAGCATCTGTAAATACGTTAGAGTTGTCGGAAACGCCATCGCCGACGTTAACAATATAAACAATGTCTACTGTACCAACGCCATGTTCAGTAAAGAAACCTGTATCTGGTTTAAGGTCGCCAGTTTTCTTAGTTGCATCATCGCCAGCATACATTAAGAAACCTGCCCCAGGATCAACTGTTGTTAACATAAATCCTTTAACTGGATAACCAGCTTCAGATTTACCAGCATTAACTAATACTGGAGTAGGTGTTCCCCATGAAGATGAACCTGCGTCGCCTTCCCAACTCCAACCATGAATACCTAATTCATCAGAATAAGTATTAGATGGATCATAATATACAGCAAGTACATTATGTTTATCTGGATCAGCTACGAAATAGTCATCATTGTCGTCAGTTGTTACTGCGCCTTCAAATACGTAAATGTGAACTGTTTTGCCTTCTTGAATAACAGTTGGAGCGATTTTAACGTCGCCTGTTTTCTTAGCATCCCAGTTCGGACCTTCTCCAACCCATTTAACTGCAATAAAACCTAAGTCATCAGCTAAACCTGTTGGAACAGCGTTGTATTCCCAATAAGCACCAAAGTCATCAACGCCATCTTTTAATTTACCAGCTAAGTTTCCTCCCCATGCCCAAGAACCTAAATCTTCATAGTCTTGAGTCCATGATTGGAAGTGTATTACTAAATCGCCGGTGCCTGCAGCATCTGCTTTAAGGCTAAAAACCCCGAAGAGAGCTACTAATGCTACTAACATAGAAAGTAATTTCTTCATTTTTTTCCTCCTAAAATAAAGTTTTTTTTGATAAGGGTATTACTTGTACCCATTTTCCACTTTCATTTTACCATAAAAGCAAAAAAAGTGTAAACGCTTTAATTATTTATTAAAACATGTAACCGTTGTCTTATTGAAATCGCTATCATTTTAAATCCAATGTTCTTTTGAAAATCAGTTATAATATAAATATAAAGGAGGTAACTATGAAAAAAATATATTTGTTATTTTTGACATTGTTATCAATCATAGCGGGTTCAATAACTTTAATGGCAGCAACCCCTAATACGCTTAGGGTTCACTATTTCCGTTATGATGATAATTACACAAATTTTAACTTTTGGATGTGGGCATTTAAGCCTTCATCGCTTGATGGTATTCAACACAACTTTGATGCAAACAACAAAGATGAATACGGCATCTTCTTTGATGTGGATTTGAATACATTTTATCCTTCTTCTACTGAAGTTGGTATTATAATTAAACAAGGCGCTTGGGGTGGTTATCAAGAACCAGGCGGAAATCGCTATATTAATCTTGAAAACATTGAAACTAAGGATGGTATAGCACACGCTTATTTTGTTCAAGGGGAAACAGTATTCGGTTTAAGCGATGCTGATTTGGCAAACAGGATCCCTGATTATTCACCAAAAATCTTGTCCGCTTATTTTGATACGCAAAACAAAATTCAAGCAACATTTACACATATCCCTCAAGGGAATATTGTAGTTTATGAAAATGATTCAATCGTTCATACAACCACAGCAACCTCTAGAAATGTAATTATTAGTTTAGATTCTGTAGATATTTCAAAAAAATATAGTATCACGGTTAATTTTGATGAGACCGACGTAAAAACTAGAAACATTTCGATATCTAATTTATATGACACAGCTCAATTCGAATCATTATATACATATGGTGGTGAACTTGGTGTTATTCTAGATGAATCTAAAACAACATTCAGACTATGGGCACCTTTATCTGATTCAGTTAAAGTAAATATTTATAATCAAGGGCATCCAAACTACGATAAAGATGGCGAACTTAATGATGAATTGACGCCTGTAAGCACACACGAGTTAACTCGAATTGAAAGTGGTGCTTATGAAGTGGTTCTTGATGAAAACTTAAGTGGTAAATATTATACATTCACCGTTCAAAACGGTGTTGAAGTACATGAAGTGGTTGATCCATATGCCTATTCTACTGGGGCAAACGGTTTAAGAGGTATGATAGTTGATTTTGATAGTACTGATCCCAATGGATGGGATACCAATAGTAGACCAAAAGATATTGTAAATCCAGTTGATTATACGGTTTACGAACTTCATATTAGAGATTTAACCACACACAGTTCATGGAACGGTAGCGCGTTAAACCGCGGTAAGTTCACGGGGTTTACTGAGAGTGGTACATCTTATACTGATAAAAACGGATTAACCGTTACAACCGGATTAGACCACTTAGATGAACTTGGTGCGAATGCCATTCAATTATTACCCATCTTTGATTTTGGCTACATCGATGAAGTTCAACTGGCATTAAATCCTTTATATCCTAATACATTTAACTGGGGCTATATGCCTTATAACTTTAACACCTTAGAAGGCTCATATTCTACCAACCCATTTGATGGTTCGGTAAGAATTAATGAATTTAAACAGCTTATGATGGCTCTTAACAGCAGAGACATGCATGTGATAATGGACGTTGTTTATAACCATACTGGTGAATCTGAAACCTCTAACTTTCATAAGATTGTTCCAGGTTATTATCATAGATTAAATGAATCTGGTGGTTTTTCAAATGGTTCAGGAACAGGTAACGAAACAGCTTCAGATAGATCCATGATGCGTAAATTCATGGTTGAATCTACTGTTTTCTGGGCAACAGAGTATAATTTATCAGGTTTTAGATTCGACCTTATGGAACTCCATGATGCAGAGACAATGAACCAAATCATTGAAGCATTACATGAAATTGATGAAACAATTGTTGTTTACGGTGAACCTTGGATAGGTGGTACTTCTTCTCCGCTTCCTGCCGCTGAAAGAGCTGGAAAAGGTAACATGAGCAAGATACCTAACATCGGTTCATTTAACGACATTACAAGAGATGCAATTAAAGGCTCTGTATTCACCCAACCAGAAGGCGCATGGCTTCAAGGCGATTTCAGTAATCAAAAAGTTGAAGGTATAAAATACGGAATATTAGGTGGTCAAGACTTAAGCTTTAATAGTTTAACAGGTTATCACACAAACCCTAACCAAACCGTTAACTATATTTCAGCTCACGACAATAATACTTTATACGATAAATTAAGATTATCAGGTGTCTCATTAAAAGACGCACCTACCCTACAAAAGATGGGTAACGCAATGGTTCTACTTTCAGAAGGGTTACCATTCTTACATGCTGGGGTAGACTTCTTAAGGTCTAAACCTTTAGAAGACGGGACTGGTTATGATCATAACTCTTATGAATCTAGCGATAAAGTAAATCAACTAGATTGGACTAGAAAAGCAAGATACATTGATGTGTTTAACTACTATAAAGGTTTAATCCAAATTCGAAAAGACTATAACCATTTTAGAATTGATAATTTTAGTGATATCAACTCAAGATTAGAATTCATCGATACTGGTAAAAACGGTGTCATTGCTTACAAGATCTTAGGCTTAGAAGGTGAACCAGAAATTGTGGTTATTCATAATAACACCATCTCATCCGCACCAGTTTCACTATCAACCGGAAAAGTATTCGAATACTTTAGTGATTCTACACAAATTAATCCTAGAGGTACCGGTATAACAGTGACTGATCAAGCATTTGCTCCTAAAGGTTCAACCATTATCTTAGTTGAACAACTAGACAGAAAACTTACTGTTAATGAGGATGTTGTATACGTTGAACAAGGTAGTACCTATAACCCATTAGATAATATTTCGGTTGATGACCCTTC
>CAYJBF010000005.1:0-3834 GCA_964368415.1 uncultured Acholeplasmataceae bacterium
ACAACACCAGTTGAACTAAGTGCTGAACTATTCGTTGTCCATGTTAACGTAACACCATCAATGGTTGTAGGTAAAACCAAATCTTCTATTGTTTCTTGTGGTAAAGAGATCTTCCCTAAAATCTCTTCATAATTTGGTTCTTGGATTTCTTGTTTTAAAACTGTAACCACAAATAATTGTTTGAACGTTTGATTATTGATTGTGATACTTGCTGTTAAAACAACACTAACATCCGAACTCTTTCTTTCAACAACGCCTTGATTATTTAAGACACTATTGGAGGAAGAAGTCCATGTAACTGTATTTCCTTGATATTCTGTTTTTAATAGTAGGTTCGTTGATGTTTGGGTTGGAATTGCTAAGAAGTTCTTAAAATCTTGTAAATTAAATGTGTTATTTCCTAATACTTTAACAGGAAACGCTTTGTTTCTTGTTGCGCCATCAACACTAATAGTTGCGGTTAATACTACATCTTTATCAGTAGTAGTACTTGAAATTACACCACTATTAGACATAACAGATAAATCTGAACTTACCCAACTAACACTATACCCATCAATGGTTGTTGGTAAGTCAAGGGATATATCTGTTTCTTCAGGGATAATGATACTGCCAAATAATGTATCAAAATCTAGAGTCGTTTTTCTAATAACAATTTCGTAGTCTTTTTTATACGCCTTACTATCAACTTCAAACGTTGCTGTTAGAATGACTTTAACATCTTCGTTTTGGCGGTTAATAATAACTTTGTCGTTATCTATAACTGCAAATTCGCTATTGCTTGTCCAATTAACTGTTATCCCATTAACAGTAGTTGGAATAGCTAAATCATTTTGAACTGAATTTTTTGAATCATTAGCTACATATTCAATGACAATACTGTCTTTAATGTCATCAACTTGTGCGTTTGTACACCCCGCTAACATTAAGACCAAAAGTAATACTACATATTTAATATATTTCATTTAAGTACTTTCTTTCAATTTCGTGAAATATAACTATTGTAACATATATATTTTAATAGAACATCCCTAAACTAATAAGATAGTTAAGGGATATTTAATAATTAACTTAATATTTCTTTTCTTGAAACCAACCTTCACTTACAATCAAGAATCGGTAAGCTAAAAATCCTGTGAAGATACCAGCTGGTATGCTAAATACTAACATAATTGGCGCATAGTAAGTTACCACATCTGTTAATAAGAATGAGGCTGCCAATATTTGACCAACCACGTGCATGACTGAGCTAACCGTTGATACCCCAACTAACCCAAATTTATCTATAACTCTAAAGAACACAACCGTTAATATCGAAAAAGCACCACCAGTAAAGCTCAACATGAATGTTGGTCCAAATCCAGAAGGACTTAATAATCCGGCTACAAATACCCGCATTAACCCTACTGCAATAGCTTCTTTAGGCCCATAAGCATAGGCAACAATGAGTGTTACAATGTTTGCAAACCCTATTTTAAATGCAGTCCCTGGAACAATTGGAATGAATGACTCCATTATATTCACCACTACTGCAATCGCAATCATGATGGATAGTGTAACGAGTTTTTTGACACTTAATCTTTTTCTATTCACATTATCACATCCACTTCTACTGCCCCAAATACAATGGTGACATAGTTCGGTAGACAAACAATGGGTGCTCTATTAGAAAAACCTTGGTTACTACAAATATTATAAGGGCTTGTTTCTTCTACCACTTGGATCATTTTCTTAATCGGTGAATATTCTAATAAAACATAACCTAAACGGCCCCTAACGACATAAGTATTGCCAAAAACTATGACCCCATCCCCCATTTTCAATCTAGTATCTTCTACACCATTAATGAATAATTTATCCCCATCAATAATTGGCATATAATCAACAATATATGTTGAGGTTTTAGAATCTCTAAGACCATCTTCTAAATTAATACTAAAAAGGGTTTTATTATCATATTTTACATGTGCCATTTCACCAACAGGCCGGTTAAATAGACTAAAAAAGTATACTCCAAATACAATCACTAGGACTACACTTATTAGTATAATATCACGGTAGATTAATTTCTTGTCGTAAAGTTTCACGTGTTCTTATCCTTTATAAGTACGACTAATTTGTTAAAGGTTTTGAGACTTCAAATTCACTTTCAGATAAATTAGTCAGTACTTCATTGTTTTCTTGTAAATATAATATATAATCAATACTATTTGCTTCTAAAAAGGTTAACGCATCCTCTAAAGGCATAGAATAAACAGCGGTAGATAAAACGTCTAGTAAGCCTGCATTGTCACCAATTAAGACAGCTGACGTATAGAAAGCTTTCGGTAAATAGTCAAAAGGGGAAATAATATGATGATAAACAACCCCGTCATAAGTAACATATTGTTCATAGTTGCCACTTGTAACAACATGTTTATTGTTTAAAGACACAATCCCAATAAATCCGTTCTCATAAAATCCTTCGGAATCCGTTAAACCAATTCGGTAAGGTCTATTGTCGGGATGTTGCCCTAATGCAACGTTACTATTGCCTGCATTCACCATGTATTTTGTGATATTTTCACCCTTTAGATAGTCAATGACTAATTGGGTTGCATAGCCTTTCGCAACCGCACCTAAATCTAATTTAACATTGGAATCTTTAATAAATACGGTTAGATTTTCTTCGTCTAGTACAATATTACTTAAATCCACTTGTCCAACCGCTTCAAGTTGTTGAATGGTACTATTATATTCAGCTTCAGTAATTTCTTTATCCAAATAAAGTTCTCTTGATTCAATAACGGATTTCCAAACATCGACTGCTTCACCAATCCCGATATTAAAATACCCGTTTGTTACTTGAGTTAAATTAAGCGCGTATTTAATAAGATCAAACAATTCTTGTCTAACTTTTACTGGTGCAATTCCTCTATTTTGATTAATGGTGTAAATATTTTCTAAATCATAAAATTCACTGTCTGAACTGAATAAATTCCTATCAAAGTTTGTGGTAAGTTGAGAATATAAAGAATAGATTCTTTCAACCTCATCTAAATCTTTTTGGCGTGCATTGTATAATTTAACGTTTATCGTGGTTCCCATTAAATCATCATAGATAGCACTAAGTTCTTTCTTCGAATCATTTTTACAACCAAAAAGTCCAATAGATAGGACGAATGTTAATATAAGTATTAAAATTTTTCTACACGTTTTATTTTGTTTTATTTTCATCTCATTTGCTCATTTCACTAAAACATTATATCATAATATCATCTTTTGTAAAGAACGTCTAATGGACTAAACCGCTCTTAACATTTATTATGAATCCTATAAAAATCTCTCTATTTATATTTATGACTTATAGCTTAAGGCATATTCATGTTATTGTACAATAAATAGAAAAATAATTATGTTTATAATTATTATACATAAGTTATATTTTAGAGCCTTAATGACGTAAAATTCCCGTATTGACAATTATTTAATAATGATTTAAAATAAGTTACTCGCTTAAAACGATAATACATGAATAAGAGGTGCTTCATGAACAAAGAAATCGAATCGGTATTGCAGAATTTTAAAGTGTCTGGTGTATTTGAACATCAGCGTTATCATGGTAACGGCCTGATACATGATACTTTCAAAATAACAACGAACAATAACGGCAAAAAGTATTATTACTTACTACAACGTTTTAATAACGGCGTATTCAAACATATTGAACAAGTAATGCACAATGTAAGTGTCGTATTAGATACCTTACACAAAGAATTAATCAAAGAAGATAGAGACCCTTTAGTCGAAAGTCTAACTATTGTAAATACTGTCCATAACACTTCTTATTATTTT
>CAYJBF010000005.1:3934-8071 GCA_964368415.1 uncultured Acholeplasmataceae bacterium
TTATTTTTATTCCTGATGGAATCTCTTATGACTCCGTTACTTCCAATAAAGTATTTGAAGAAACTGGAGCAGCTTTTGGTAAGTTCCAAAAGAGACTAAACAGTTTGGATCCTTCCAATTTATATGAAACTATTCCCGATTTTCATAATACACAAAAACGCTATGAAGATTTTTGTGAGGCAGTTAGTAATGATAAAATGAATAGAGCAAAAGACATTCAACCAGAAATTAACTTCTTCTTAGAACGAAAACACTATGCGCCTGTTGTGGTTGATTTAATGGAAAAAGGCTTAATTCCAATAAGAATTACCCATAATGATACCAAACTTGATAATGTTTTAATTGATCCTGTTACAGGAAAAAGCGTTTGCGTTATTGATTTAGATACCGTTATGCCAGGATCATTATTATATGATTTTGGAGACGCCATAAGATTTGGTGCCAACAACAACACCGAAGATGAAACTGATTTATCAAAAGTTAATTTTGATATCACATTGTTTGAATCCTTCACAAAAGGCTTTGTCAGTGCTGTTAATGGCACATTAACCCAAGTTGAGAAAGATCACTTAGCCTTTAGTGCTATTTTGATTACTTACGAATTAGGTATGCGTTTCTTAGGGGATTATCTCAATGGGGATGTTTATTTCAAGTGTAAGAGACCAAATCATAATCTAGACCGGACAAGAACTCAAATGAAACTCATTCAAGACATGGAAGAACAATTACCTTTAATGGAAGAAATCGTTAGAAAATATACATAGTTAAAAAAACCGCTTGGAAAGTTCAAGTGGTTTTTTCTATATTTTACATTTACTTGTTTTAATTTCTTTGATTAACCAGACAAAACCTATTAATAATAGTACCAACGAAATGAGCTTATAAGGAAGACCGGCAAGTGGTAAAACAGCTACCGCGAATGTTATACCTATAACCGACAAAAACGCAATCACACAGGATGTACAACCGTATGTTAAGATACCAAACAAAACTGAAAACGAGGTCATAAATGTCCCTTTTCCTTCTTTACTGTTTAAGTCAACGAGTGCTTTAGATAGATTATACATAAATGCGGAAAGCGCCGACATTAAGATATTTAAACTAACATTAATGATAACTAAATAGGTACCATAGTCTTCACTCATTTTTAAATACCCACCATTTAAATAATCTAACAAATAATAAATGACAGAAAATAATAAAAAATAGACAAAGAATGAAATCAAATATTTCTTTGTTTTTTGTTTTTGTAGTACCAATGTTAACATAAATACCCTCCAAAAGAATATAGTATTATTATACAATATTTCCATTTCATATTGGTTTTATATGCTTAAAAAGGGGGGGTTAAAACCATAAAAAAAGCGGAGCAAACGCTCCGCACAATTTATTATATCTTAATGTTGACAGGTGTTCCATCTGGGTTTGGATGATTCTTTAAATATTCAATAATAGGAATATAAGTTGTGTCCATTTTACCAGGTTTGCAGCGTTTTACAGTGCCTGCTCTACCAGCAACAATTTCCACCGCAAATGCGTGGCACCCTGGGGTTCCACAAGCACCACAGTTATATTGAGGTAGCATTTTTGCTACAGTCTCAATTCTTGGATCTTCTTCTACAGTTAAATATTTATTAGCTAAGGATAAAACAATCCCAAACACTAAGCCTATTCCACCAATAACAAGTGTGGACCATAATATTGTCATAATTTAGTCTCCTTCATTTCAATGATTGCTTTACGGATACCACAGCTATTTTTAGAACCACAAGCTGAACAGTTTTGTGCTTCGTTATAAGCTTCTTGGCACCCTTCAGGTACCTTGGTTTTATCATTTTGATAAGATATAGCGATATAAAAAACAACTATCAACGTAACCGCCAGTACACCATATAAGAATTCCATTAGATTAGACCTACTAACCCTAAGAATGCTAAACTCATTAGTGAAGCTGTAATAAGTGCAATTGGCATGCCTTTAAAGGCTTTTGGCACATCTTTACTATCTAATTTAATTCTAATTGCACTAAATGAAATAATCACCAAAGCATACCCTAAAGCACTACCTAAAGTAACCACTAATGCATCCATAAAGTCCATGGCATAATTCTTATCTAATACACTTAAAGCAATCCCTAAAACGGCACAGTTAGTTGTAATTAGAGGCAAATAAACACCTAACCCACGATATAAACCTTCCATATAACGCTTTAATAACATTTCGATTAATTGAACGACTGCCGCAATAACTAAAATAAATGCAATGGTATTAATATAACCAATTCCAAGTGGAACTAAAACATAGAAATAAAGTGGGTATGTAATAGCCGTTGAGATCACCATGACGACAATAACAGCGGCACTCATCCCCCAAACATTACTCATCTTCTTAGAAACACCTAAGAATGAACAAATGCCTAAGAATGTTGAAAGTAGAACGTTGTTAATGAGCATGGATGAAATTAATGATGCGAATAATATACCTAAGTATTCCATTATTTTCTAGCCCCCTTAATCTTTTGTTGGTAACTCTTATAATTTTGATAAGCTACAATAGCCGCTAACATTACACCCATAACAAGGAATGCCCCTGCAGGTTGAACGAGCATCGCTAAACCAAATTTACTTGGGAAAAGTTGGAATGTAAATTTGAATGGGAAAGGTAATAAATTACCAATGGTTAATGAACCTTTTCCTAAAACTTCTCTAAACAATGCAATTGCGATTAAAGCTAAGCCAAATCCTAAAGCACTACCAAGGCCGTCTATTAGTGAATCACTAACCTTATTCTTGCTGGCGAATGCTTCGGCTCTTCCTAACACGATGCAGTTCACCGTAATTAGTGGAATGAAAATTCCAAGGCTTGTTGCCAGTGCTGGTGCATAGGCATCAACAAACATTTTTAACATTGTAACAGACGTTGCAATAATCACAATGTAAGCTGGAATTCTAACTTCATTTGGAATAACTTTTCTTAATGCTGAGATTAATACGTTTGTTAACATTAACACTAACACAACCATGATGGCCATCCCTAAAGCGGATTCAAAACTATTTGAAACAGCTAAGGCTGGACACATACCAAGTTGCATAATGAAAATGGCGTTTTCTTTAAATATCCCCGTTAAGAAGATATCTTTCTTTTTAAGTTTTACTGTTTGTTCCATCTTATGCCACCGCCTTTACTGCATCTAATAATTGTTTAATTAAGTTTAGCGATAATGTCGCCCCACTAATAGTATCTACTGTTTCATAAGAATCTATGGCAACACCACTCAAATTATCAAAATATGGGGTATGCATGTCATAATAACTAGAGGTATGTTCACTTAATAAAGTTTGTAGCCCAACAATTTTACCTGAGGTATCAATACCAACCAATAAAGTTATTCTTGCTGGTCCGTCATGATAAGGAATATCATCTACGGTACCTGTTACAGTGAAGGCATACCCTAATATAACATCACTTGCGTCCTTAACAATTTCCTTCTTTGTAACTTTGTCTGTTGCAGTAAATGTGGAATCTACTTCATAAGATTCATAGTTTTCAAAGATATCTTTATAAGGATCTGGAAGCTCTTTTGGATTTGGTTCTTTACCCGTAATAAGTTTAGTCGCTTCAGTTAAAATTTCTCTTACAATTGGCATTGATTTAGCACTTGCCCCAGCAACTTCATCGACTTTTTTATAATCAATGATTGCAGTTCCAGATAGTGCTTCAAAATACTGTTCGACATATTTAACATAATCTGGTGTGTGTTCGCTGTATTCAACGAATACCTTTTTAATCACACCACTCTTATCTGTAACTACTTGAATTCTTAATTCTTTAGGTCCACCATCAGTCTCCGGAATGCCTTCTGCAAAATCACTTCCAACATAAGCATACCCAACAACTTCTGAACCATTCTTTAATGTAATTTTCTTTTGAATAATTGAGTCTTCTACCTTTTCTTCTTTTAATGAAGTTACAGTAGGAATATATTCTTTATATTGATTTACAACTAATTGTTCTTTATACATATTATAACCAAATAAGAAAAGAACACCTACTAATACAAAGATAAAAGCGTTAATGATTAACCATTTATTTTCACGTGTCATCATTTTAAACCACCGCCTTTACTGCATTTAATAA
>CAYJBF010000005.1:8171-22686 GCA_964368415.1 uncultured Acholeplasmataceae bacterium
CCATTTATTTTCACGTGTCATCATTTTAAACCACCGCCTTTACTGCATTTAATAATTGTTTAATTAAGTTTAGCGATAACGTCGCCCCACTAATAGTATCTACTGTTTCATAAGAATCTATGGCAACACCACTCAAATTATCAAAATATGGGGTATGCATGTCATAATAACTAGAGGTATGTTCACTTAATAAAGTTTGTAGCCCAACAATTTTACCTGAGGTATCAATACCAACCAATAAAGTTATTCTTGCTGGTCCGTCATGATAAGGAATATCATCTACGGTACCTGTTACAGTGAAGGCATACCCTAATATAACATCACTTGCGTCCTTAACAATTTCCTTCTTTGTAACTTTGTCTGTTGCAGTAAATGTGGAATCTACTTCATAAGATTCATAGTTTTCAAAGATATCTTTATAAGGATCTGGAAGCTCTTTTGGATTTGGTTCTTTACCCGTAATAAGTTTAGTCGCTTCAGTTAAAATTTCTCTTACAATTGGCATTGATTTAGCACTTGCCCCAGCAACTTCATCGACTTTTTTATAATCAATGATTGCAGTTCCAGATAGTGCTTCAAAATACTGTTCGACATATTTAACATAATCTGGTGTGTGTTCGCTGTATTCAACGAATACCTTTTTAATCACACCACTCTTATCTGTAACTACTTGAATTCTTAATTCTTTAGGTCCACCATCAGTCTCCGGAATGCCTTCTGCAAAATCACTTCCAACATAAGCATACCCAACAACTTCTGAACCATTCTTTAATGTAATTTTCTTTTGAATAATTGAGTCTTCTACCTTTTCTTCTTTTAATGAAGTTACAGTAGGAATATATTCTTTATATTGATTTACAACTAATTGTTCTTTATACATATTATAACCAAATAAGAAAAGAACACCTACTAATACAAAGATAAAAGCGTTAATGATTAACCATTTATTTTCACGTGTCATCATTTTAAACCACCGCCTTTACTGCATTTAATAACTCTTGAATTAACCCTAATGAGATAGTCGCACCAGCGATAGTATCCACAGAATCAAAAGTTGAAATATTAACCCCAACTAAAGATTCGAAATAAGGATAATGTCTCCAATAAAAACCAGGTGTATGGTTTGATTCTAGTGTATAAACCCCTAAAATAACACCCTCTGCATCTACCCCAACAAGTAGCGTAACACGTTCTGGATTATCATGACCTGGAATACCAGTTGCTGTTCCGGTTGCTGTATAAGCATACCCAATGACAACATCGCCTTCACCTTTAATAATTTCTTTAGCTGTAACCGTTTCTGTTACTGTAAATGCTGAATCGGTTTCTTTAGAAATAAAATCACCAAATACTTTAACGTACGGATTTTCTACTGCTTTAACGGCGTCTAATAAATCTTGAATTAAACCAAGCGAAATAGTCGCACCCGCAATAGTATCAACATCTTCATAGTTTGCAAGATCTGCACCTTTTAAATTAGTAAAGTAAGGTAGATGTTCATTATAAAAACTTTCTGTATGTTCATTAACTAATGTTTCAACACCAAGAATCTTACCTGCTGGGTCCACACCCACTAATAATGTAACCCTTGCTGGACCATCATGGTATGGAATCCCTTCTACTGTACCTGTAGCGGTATAAGCAAATCCTTGAACAATATCTCGTGAATTTTTTATGATTTCACGTTTTGTGAGAACGTCAGTTGCCGTAAATGATTCATCGACAAGAGCGGTCATGTTTGCTCCAAAAATATTTTCATATGGATCCACCACAACTTCACCACCGATAATTTCAATACCAAAGGCTTTTGCAGCACCAATTAATGTGTTAATTAAATCACCTGATTGGGTAACCCCGGCAATCACATCAACACCTGATAATTCTGCTAAAGTGCCTGTTTTTTCAGATAATGGATTATTATATTGGTCCCAAAATCCGACTGTGTTTTCACTTGCTAAGATTTTAACACCTTTAACTTCTCCTGTTAAACTAACCGCCACCGCTAAGTCTATTAACCCTCTTGGGTTAGTTCCTTTAGCTTTAAAGACATAACCGATTAATACATCATCTTTCATGATTTTAACTTGTTCATAAACATAAGTATTACCTTCAACTTCTTCTGTTTCAATCGCAGTTAAGTCACTGAAGAATCCTACATAAGCTTCTCTTGCCCTTGCTTGAGCATTTCTCTCAATAATTGGTTCTGTGATATAGTTCGTAAAGCCGATAGCTACCCCACAAACAATCCCAATTAAGGTGAGTACTAGGGCTGTTTTAAATACTTTCATAGCTTAAAGCCCTCCTAATCCAATAAAGACAACTAAGGCAAGAATCACTAAAGTAACACTATACCCTACAATCATCTTAATCGAGTATTTGTTTGTTGACCATTTATAGTAATCAATAAGTGGAGCAAACATATTTCCAATTAATATTGCATAAGCCATACCTTCAACGTTTGAACCAAACAAACGAATGAGTACGACAAGTGATCCGATTAATAACCCAAAAATCCATCTACCAGGTTTTGTTACTGGTGCTGTTACTGGGTCTGTGGCCATATAAACCGCTCCAAATAATAAACCACCTGATAATAATTGATAAGCCAATACTTCAAATGGATTATTTAGGCCAAGTGCGAATGCTGCCACAAGTACTAATACTGAAAATGCACTTAGTAATGAAACCGTAATACGCCAGTCAGCTGCTTTTCTAACGAATAAATAGATTGCGCCAACTAATATTAAGATACTACTAATTTCACCCATACCACCTGGAATATTGCCTAAGAATAAATCAACTAATGAGTAGTTTTGAACCATTGTTGATACATTAGCTAAACTACCTGCAATCGCATTTAATGGGGTCGCACCAGCTGCGGCATCAATACCGGTATAGGAAAATTGTGATGGGAATGATACTAACACAAGAATAAACGCGGTCGCTGCTGGATTGAAGATGTTTGCGCCTAATCCACCAAAAAACATTTTGCCTACTAATATCCCTAACGAAGCCCCCACGAATACCACATAAATTGGTAAGGTTGAAGGAATCATCATTGAGAAGATAATTGCGCTTACTGCTGGTGTAACAATGTTTGTAATATTTAATTTGCTAAATCTATCTAAAAATCTAGCTTTAAACCCTTTAACTCTTGGATGTGGTTTATGTCTTACCATTACCACAATCACTTCAACTAATATCATAGAAAGAACGGCGACCAATATTCTAGTAAATGCGTTCATTCCAAAACGATAAACCGCAAATATCACAAGTGGCAACAGCGCAATAATGACGTCTGTCATCATGCGTTTAACACTGGTTTCTTTACGAATATATGGGCTGGTTACTTTTGCAAATGTTGTCATATAATCCCTACTTCCTAATGAAGCGTTTTGATTGTCTCATTGCTTCAGTTAAGTGAATCTTGGATGGGCATGTATAACTACATAATCCACATTCAATACATTTATTAACTTGAAGGGTTTCAATCGCTTCTTTATCTCTTTGTTTATAAGCTTCTAAAATAGTAATTGGTTGGATTTCCACTGGACATGAGTAGATACAGGACGCACAGTGAATACATGGATCTTCTCTTAATGGGTTATCGTTTAATACGATTAATGAAGTGGTTGTCTTGGTGACAATAAAGTCTTCATTCGGTAAGTTAGTTCCCATCAGTGGGCCCCCACTAATTAAAACTTTAGGTTCATCACCAACAAACCCACCACACATTTCTACTAAGTCAATGACTGGTGTACCAATTCTAACGTTAAAGCTCTTCGGTTCTTTAATCCCTTCACCTGAAATTGAGAAAAATCTTTCAGTGATTGGCATTCTTTTTTTAATCGCTCTATAGATACCATAAAGAGTCGCTACGTTACTTACGATTACACCATATTCAGCAGTTAGTTTACCAACTGGAACTTTAATACCTGTCGCACTCTTAATGGTTGCGATTTCCCATCCTGATGGATAGAAGTTACCAACTGGAACAACTTTAATATCATGTCCTTTAAAGTTTTCTAAAGCTTTATCAAACGCTTGTTTTAATTCTGGATATTTCTTCTTAACTGCGATTAAACCTTTAGGTGCACCAACCGCTCTCATTGAGTAAATTAAACCTTGAATTATTCTATCTGTTTTATCAAGCATAATTTGATAATCACTAATGATATAAGGTTCACATTCTACACCGTTTGCAACAATGTATTCAATTTTCTTGTCAGTTTTGAATTTAACAAATGTTGGGAAACCTGAACCACCTAAACCACCTAAACCAGATTTTTCAATGATGTTAATAAAATCTTCTTTTGTAAGATTATTAACCTCTTCATCTGTTCTAGGAACGCAATCTTCATGTAGTGTGTATTTAAAGTCATTTTCGATAATCATACAATCCACTACTTGGCCTGAACCATGAAGTTTCTTTTCAATCCCCACCACTTTACCACTTACAGTTGAATAAATTGGTTGATCAAAAAATGATCCATGTCTTGTACCAATCAGTTGTCCTACTTTGACGTATTGTCCGTCAATTACGCACGATTCTCCAGATGGACATCTTAAGTCAATTGTTGGAAAATAAAGATATTTCGCATCTTTATAGTCAATAATTTCTTGATGTTTTCTTTCTGCTTTACCATCGGGAATGTATTTTGTTTTCTCTGTCATATTTCCACCATCCTAGTATATTTGGTAATTTTTTACCAGTTGGATTACCCTTTCTTTTATTTTTTCTAGTTTTTCTAAATTATCTTTATTTTCTAGTGTCTCATTAATGAGATCCGCTACTTGAATCATTTGTTCTTCTTTAAATCCTTTAGTAGTCATGGCTGCACTGCCAAGTCTTATACCTGATGTCACCATTGGTTTTAATGGATCAAAAGGAATTTGGTTTTTATTAATGGTTATATTTACAAAACCTAAAACCGCTTCAGCTTCTTTACCTGTAATCTTTTTAGGGCCATAAGTATCCACTAGAACCAGGTGGTTATCGGTACCCCCTGAAATAATCCGGTAGCCTAATTCACTAAGTCTATTGGATAAAGCTTGAGCGTTTAGAATAACTTGTTTTCCATATGATTTAAATGATTCATCCAATGCTTCATTAAAACTGACTGCTTTGGCTGCAATCACATGCATTAACGGCCCACCTTGAGTGCCAGGAAAAACATTTTTATCAATAGCTTTCCGAATCCCTTCATCATTACATAAGATTAAACCACCACGTGGGCCTCTTAATGTTTTATGTGTTGTAGAAGTAACTACATGTGCATAAGGTACTGGGTTTTGATGATAGCCTGCTGCAATAAGTCCCGCAATGTGAGCCATATCAACTAATAGGTAAGCCCCAACCTCATCGGCGATTTCTCTAAACTTTTTAAAGTCGATTGATCTTGAATAAGCACTAGCCCCAGCGATAATTAATTGTGGTTTTTCTTTTCGTGCAATCTCTAATACTTCATCATAATCGATCAGTTCGGTTTGTGGGTTCACACTATAAGTTATGCCAACATAATCTTGACCCGAAAATGATAACTTATAACCATGTGTTAAATGTCCACCACTGTCTAATTTCATCCCTAAGATTTTGTCTCCATGATTAATTAGTGAACGTATCGCCGCCATATTAGCTTGTGAACCAGAATGTGGTTGTACATTGGCATAGTTTGCATTAAATAATAACTTAGCTCTGTCAATCGCAGCTTGTTCTACGACATCCGCAAACTCACAGCCACCATAATATCTTTTATTGGGATAGCCTTCAGCATATTTGTTGGTAAATATACTACCTTGAGCTTCTAAAACGTCTTTTGAAACAAAGTTTTCACTCGCGATAAGTTCGATGTGCTCGTTTTGACGTTTTTGCTCATTTTCAATTGCTTGCTTAATTAATTTATCTTTCATCGGTTGCCTCTTTTAAATAAACCGTTTGGTTCGTGATATCAAAATATATTTCTTCTGACTTTGATGTAGGAACATTCTTACCAACATAATCCGCTCTAATTGGAAGTTCCCTATGTCCTCTATCAACAAGTACTGCTAGTTGAATGGTTTTAGCTCTTCCTAAATCCATAACCGCATCCATGGCTGCTCTTACACTTCGTCCAGTAAACAACACATCATCCACTAAAATAACATGCTTTCCAAATACTTCCGTTGATAATCGTTCCCCTTCAGCGGTGCGCTTATCATCGTCACGGTACTGAGAAATATCAATTTCAAAAGCAGGTATTTTGGTGCCTGAAAAATTATGTATGAATTCACTTAATTTATGTGCAATTGGAACCCCTTTTGTTTTAATTCCGAGGAGGACCAAATTATCTAATTCTATATGTCGTTCAATGATTTCGTGGCTTATTCGCATAAGTGTCTTATTGACTTGTATTTGCGTCATAAGTTCTTTCACAATAATCCCCCTTTTTATACCTTATTTATTATATACGAATGTCAAGTATTTTGCAATCAACACTAAAGAAAAAAAGACGCCGAAAGCATCTTATTCATCTTGATTAGAAATATTATGATAAACGTTTTGAACATCGTCAACGTCGTCTAACATATTCATTAAACGTTCAAATGATTCTTTATCATGGGTTTCAGTTAACTCAATATAAGATAATGGTAACCATACAATTTCATCTACTTGTAAATCTAATTCAGGAAATTTGTTTAATAAAGCAGTTCGAATATCGTTATATGATTGTTGGTCTCCATAAACTGTAACAAAACCTTCGTCAACTTCGATATCTAAAACATCAGCGCCACCTTCAATAATCGCGTCCAATACTTCTTCTTCACTTAAACCTTCAAAACTAAACATAGAACGGTGTTCAAACATGTGTAGAACACTTCCTACCTTACCGCCAGTTTTGGTAAAACACGCTCTTACATCAGAGACGGTTCTATTTGGATTATCAGTTAAACATTCTACAATGAATTGTGAACCGCCTGGTCCAAAAAATTCATATCTCGCTAATGCGTAACTTTCATCAGAAGTACCTTTTGATTTTTCAATTGCTCTTTCGATAACATCACTTGGAACTTGGTCTTTTCTAGCTCTTTCAATAATTCTCTTTAAGTTTAAATTGATATTTGGATCAGGTGAACCTGATTTCGCAGCCATATATATTTCTTTACCGTATTTGGCGTATATTTTACTCTTTTTAGCTGCTGTTTTCGCCATTGCAACTTTTCTTACTTCATGCGCGCGTCCCATATATATTATTCAAACTCCTCATCATAACGATTCATCGCAACTTGAATCAATTCTTCAGCTTTTTTTCTATCGCCAACATCTAAAACATATGTTTTTTTGTTTTCTAACGATTTATAAACTTGGAAAAAGTGATGCATTTCACTTACTAAGTGCGTTGGTAAATCTTCTAATTCTTCAAAGTGAGAAAGAGAAGGATCGCCTACTGCCACTGCAATTATCTTTTCATCAACTTGATCTGAGTCAATCATCGAAATAACACCAATTGGTTTACACTTAACTAAACTAAGTGGTTCAATATCTTCACTACAAAGAACTAATACATCTAGTGGGTCATCATCAGATGCGTACGTTCTAGGAATAAAGCCGTAATTTGCTGGATAGTGTGTTGATGTGTATAAAACTCTATCTAAGATTATCATGCCTGTTTCTTTATCGAGTTCGTATTTCTTTTTAGAACCTTTAGATATCTCAATACAAGCGATAAATGAGCTTGGGGTAATTCTTTTTTTATCAATATTATGCCATATATTCATGTTTTCACCTACTTACATCATTTTATCATAATAGCAGAAAAAAAACACCCCCATTTTAGGAATGGAGGCGTTATTATTATTAAAATAATTAAAGTATTGCAGCTGCTTTTAAAGCCATTAATACAAAGTATACGATAAAGATCAATGATGAACCCCAAATAATTGGATGGATTTCCTTATATTTACCAACCACAAGTTTAGTAAGAATATAAACAACAAATCCAATGGCAATACCGTTTGTAATTGAGTAGGTCACGACCATGAAAATAATGGTGAAGAATACTGGTAAAGTTTCTTCAAAGTTATGCCAATCGATATCAGCAAATGCAGCAACCATCATAACACCAACAATAATTAAAGCGGGTGCAGTAGCAGCCCCAGGAACGATACCTGCAATTGGGCTAATTAATAACATTAGTAAGAATAATACAGCGACAACAACACTTGTGAAACCAGTTCTACCACCAGCATTAATACCAGCACTTGATTCAACATAAGTTGTTGTGGATGAAGTACCTAATAAAGCCCCAACTGAAGTAGCGATAGAGTCAGCAAATAATGCTTTTTCCATCTTAGATTTCATCCCTTTAGAATGTTCAATTGATTCAATGTCTTCATCGGTAAAAATTCCACTTTGTCTACCAGTACCAATAAATGTACCAATCGTATCAAAGGTATCTGATAAACTAAATGCAAATACAGCTAATAACACCACTGGAATTCTTGTCCAATCACTAAACATTGTTCCAAAACCATCAAATACAGCAAATGCAGTTTCACCAAAACCACCCCAAACATTACCTAAACTCCATGTTGAAGCTTGACCTAGTGAAGCAACATTAGTAATTCCAAATGGAATACCAACGACAGTACCAGCGATAATACCTATTAAAATTGCTCCCTTAACTTTTAGTAATAGTAATACGATAGTAACAACTAATCCAATTACTGCAACTAAAACTACAGGGCTATTGAAGTTTGCAAGTTCTGGAACTGCACCAAAATTAACAAACCCAGCATTAATCATCCCAATATAAGCAATGAATAAACCAATCCCACCACCAATGGCAGCTTGTAATGACTTAGGTATAGCTAACACAATTGATTTTCTAACTTTAGTGACTGTGATAACAATATTGATTATCCCTGAAATTAATACAATCGCTAAACCTTCTTGCCAAGAGAACCCCATTGTAAGAACAACCGTATAGGTGAATAGGGCATTTAAACCCATTCCTGGCGCAACTGCGTAAGGCACGTTTGCGAATAACCCCATTACTAATGTTCCAATAACTGTTGCTAATATGGTTGCAACAAAAACCCCACCCCATGGCATTCCAGCATCTGATAAGATTGTTGGATTGACGAAAATAATATAAACCATGGCGAAGAATGTGGTTAACCCTGCAATAATTTCCTTAGAGAAGGTTGCACCATTTTCTTCAAATTTGAAAAACTTTTTAATCCATCCCATTTTTCTTTCTCCTTTTCTATAGATATGAGACTGTATTCAATATATATTTCATAAAAAAATAAAAAAAGAGCGTCTGTTGGACGGCTCTATCAATATGAAACCATAAAGAAAAAGGGTTCATATCGTAGTCATGAATTAAGGTTCATGGTAGAGACTCGCCACCGATTAGGCGTATATACGATATATCTTGAATACATACACATTATACGAGATATTTTTTTAGTAGTCTATTAGAAAACGGTTTCCACTATAATAAATTTCATTACACGAGTCATGAAAAAGAAAAAAGGGCAACTGCCCTTTCATTAAAATGCTTTAAAACGCGTTCCGAATGCTTCAATGTTTTCTAAATCATCTGAAGATGGTGCTTCATTTGCCATTAATGGTTCTTCAAAGAAATTAACGTCTAATTGACCCATTCTTTCTGCCCAATCTTCCATCCATTCGCCAGAACCCCACCCAAATGAGCCAAAGATTGCAACCTTTTTGCCATCTAGTTTGAATTCAAGTTGTTCATACCAATCATAAAATTCTTCTGCTTCTTCAAATGTGTCTCCCATTGCTGGGCAACCAAAAGCAATTTTATCATATTTCAATGTGTCTTCTGGTGAAATATCATGAATGCTAAATAAATCTGCATCGGCTGCTTTGGCTAATGCTTTTGCCATTTCTTCTGTGTTTCCAGTTGCTGTCCAATATACGACTAAAGTATCTTTCATTTTATTAATTCTCCTTAAACTTATTTATAATAATATTATATAGTAGGATAATAGGGTTATCAAATGTTATGCTTGAATACTTCTTGATATATTGCATCAACATGTTTGAAGTAATAATCTTCAGTTTGAGCTTGAGCAATATCTTCGTCAGTTAATAATAAATTGATCTTTGGGTCTTCTTTACATATTTCAATAAAAGAACGTGCTTCTTCATAGGCCTTCATGGTGAGTTGTTGAATATGATCGTAAGCTTCTTCTCTAGAAAGTTCAGCTTCAATTAATTTATTCATTACTCTTTGGGAATAGACTGTATCAAAACTTAATTTAATGTTTTGTTTCATTTGGTTAGGGTATACCACTAAGCCGTCTAATACTTGATACATTCTATTTAACATATAATCCAGTAAAGTTGTCGCATCGGCTAAGATTATTCTTTCAACCGATGAATGTGAAATATCTCTTTCATGCCACAAGATATTATTTTCATACGCAGGCATGACATAACTTCTTAACACTCTAGCTAAGCCTGTTATATTTTCACTGGAAATCGGATTTTTCTTTTGAGGCATAGCGGATGAACCTTTTTGACCTTTAGAAAATCCTTCACTAACTTCTTTAACTTCTGTTCTTGATAAATGTCTAATTTCAGTCGCTATTTTTTCTAAGGTTGTTCCGATTAAAGCGATGGTATGAATATAGTTTGCGTGTAAATCTCTTGGTAATACTTGGGTCGTAATAGATAAATTACCGAGTTTTAAAATGGATAAAGCATCTTTTTCAACGGTTGGATTTATATTAGCATAGTTACCTACTGCCCCACTAAAAAGGCCCACTTCAACTTCTTTTCTAGCGGTTCTAAAACGTTCTAAATTACGTCTAAACTCATCATAAAATAATACAAATTTTAACCCAAAACTTGTTAGATCTGCATGCATCCCATGCGTTCTACCCATACACAATGTATCTTTGTATTCTAATGCTAAACCTTTAAGAATTTCTAGGATTTTGATAATACCTTCTTCTAAATATTCGTTGGCTTCTTTTAATAGTAATCCGTTTGTTGTATCCACAATATCTGTAGATGTTAATCCGTAATGAATCCATTTTTTGGCTTCACTTGTCATTCTTTCAGATAGATTTCTTGTGAAAGCAATCACATCATGTTTCGTTTCGAGTTCCAAAGTTTTAATTTCATCGATGTCAAATGTCGCTTGTTTAATATCTTCTAAGGTTGCTTCATCAAATAAGCCAAAACGACACCAAGCTGTGCTTGCTGCTATTTCAACATCTAACATATGAGAGAATTTATTTTCTTCGCTCCATATGTTTTTAAAAATTTTTCTTTGGTATCTTTCAATCATAATTTTCCTCTTTAGATGCTTCTACTACATTGTGAATAAGTGCACTAATGGTCATTGGTCCAACCCCGCCAGGCACAGGGGTAATATAAGATGCTTTGGGGGCAACTGAATCAAAATGTACATCCCCTGAAATATGCCCCTCTATTTTACTAATACCTACATCCACTACAATGACACCTTCTTTAACCATATCACCAGTAATTAAATCTTTTACACCCGTAGCAACGACTAATAAATCAGCTTGTAGTGTGTGATATTTTAAGTCTTTTGTGTGAATATGACAAACTGTCACAGTGGCGCAATTATTAATTAAGAGCTTTGCCATTGGTGCGCCAACTAAATTGGATGCCCCAACTACAACAGCGTGCATCCCCTTAACATCAATCTTATAATGTTCTAATAACATCATAACACCTTTAGGGGTTGCGGGTTGTAGGCCCTTTTGTCTATTTGCAAGTTTACCTGCGTTTAATAAACTTAACCCATCAACATCTTTCTTATAACTAATTTCATTTAATACTTTATCACAGTTTATATGTTTTGGTAAGGGAAGTTGAACAATCATCCCATCTACACCTTTATCCAAGTTTAAACGTTTGATGATATCAATCAATTCTTGTTCTGTGACATTTTCCTCTAGTTTTAGTGTTTCTCCATCAATACCAACTCTTTTACAAGCTTTTTCTTTAGATTTTACATAAGAAACACTTGCTGGGTTATTCCCAACTAATATAACAATTAATTTTGGTGCTCTACCATGTTTTTCAACTAAAGATGATACTTCTAGTTTTAGTGATTCTTCTAGATTTCTAGCCGTTGCTTTTCCATCCAATATCATTTAATCACCTACAACTTTCCTGTAATATTACCTAAGTTATCAATAAACATTTTTTCAGCATTGGGTACTTCTGGTAACCCTGGCATTGTAACAATTCCTTTTGTTAGTACAACGACAAACCCAGCCCCTCTTGAGACTCTAACATCAGAGATAGATAAATCAAATTCATAAATTGACCCACGTTTTTTTGGATCATTAGAAAATGATAACGGGGTTTTCGCAATACAAACAGGCAAACCATGATACTTCTCATTTAATAGCATTAGTTTTTCTTTTGCTTTAGAACTATAGGTTACTTTAGTCGCCCCATAAATAGTTGTTGCTATCTTGTGAACTTTTTCAAACAAATCATCTTTAAGTTCATAAGCACGTTTAAATGATTTATCTTGATTGGATAAACTTACCACTTTGGTAGCTAGATCAATAGCACCACTTGAACCTTCTATAAAACTATCGACAAATGCGATTGGATGACCATTTTGTTTGGCCCAATCCAGTAAGTAATCTATTTCTTCTTTTGTATCATCTTTAAAGTGGTTAATCGCGATAACATAAGGTAATCCGAATTTTTTAACATTTTTAGTATGTCTATCAATATTAGAAACACCACGTTTTAAAGCTTCCAGTTCATCATGAGTTTCATCTTCAAAACCATGATATTTAAGCGCTCTAATGGTTGCTACTAATACAACTACATCTGGGTATTTCTTTAAGTATTCTGTTTTAATATCTAAAAATTTTTCTAAACCTAAATCTGCGCCAAATCCTGCTTCTGTAACGACATATTCACCTAGTTTTAAAGCAGTTCTTGTTGCCATTAAACTATTACAGCCATGAGCGATATTCGCAAATGGACCACCGTGTACAAATACAGGATTGTGTTCTAAGGTTTGAACTAAATTGGGTTTTATGGCTTCTTTTAATAAGATGACTAAAGAATCCGTAATATTTAAACTTTTCGCATAAATTTCATTACCATCTTTATCATATCCTATTAAAATATTATCTAACCTTTCTCTTAGGTTTTCTAAACTGGAGGCTAAAGAAAATATAGCCATGATTTCACTTGCTGCGGTAATTATAAAGTTATCTTCTCGGTATAATGTTCCTACTTTTCGAATGGCCCTGTCATTCATATCCATGGTTCTAGGCCAAACAATATTTTTTTCATCTAAATTTAACTTATTTCCGTAATGTATATGGTTATCTATTGCGGCACTTAAAAAATTGTGAGCGGTTGATATCGCATGGAGATCGCCCGTGAAGTGTAAATTTATTTTTTCTCTTGGAATAATTTGGGCAAAACCGCCCCCGGTTGCGCCACCTTTCATTCCTAGTACTGGCCCTAAAGAAGGTTCTCTTAAGCAGCCAATCGCATTTTTTCCAATTCGGTTTAAGCCATCAGTCAACCCAATTGAAATCGTTGTTTTACCTTCCCCAAACGGTGTCGGTGTAATCGCACTAACCAGTACTAGTTTGCCATCTGTACTCTCTTTTAAACGTTCATAAACTGCTAAATTCACCTTACCCATTTCATGCCCATACGGCTCTATTTCAAAATCTTCGATACCTAGTTTATGCGCTATTAAATGGATTGGTTTAGCTTCAATATTTTTTGTAATATCTAAATCTGATTTCATTTTTTCCTCCCGATTATTTTATTAATTTTAGTATATCATATTTTAGTTCTATTATATAGAGAAAACCTCTCTTCTAGGCCATTAAAAAAGACCCTAAAAAGGGTCTAAAATAATTCTTTTAATGTAACAGTTTGACTTCTATCAGGTCCCACACTAAAGATTGCAACTTCTAAATTTGTTACTTGTTCAATAAACTTTAAGTAATTTTGAGCATTCTTTGGTAACTCTTTAAAAGACTTCACTTGAGTGATATCTTCTTGCCAACCAGGTAGTGTTTTATACACGGGTTTAACTGTGCTGAACTTAGTAATGTTGGATGGGATTGTTGTAACTTCTTTACCATCAACTTCATAGGCAACACAAACTTTGATCTCCTCAATACCTGATAAAACATCTAGTAATGTAATGGCTAAATATTTTAAGCCCCCCACTTGTTTAGAATGGTTAATCACCACTAAATCAAGATATCCTACTCTTCTTGGTCTTCCCGTAACGGTACCGTATTCATGGCCTTTTTCTCTAATGTAATGGGCAAGATCTCCACCAATTTCAGTTGGGAAAGCACCTTCGCCAACACGGGTTGAATAGGCTTTTGTCACCCCAATTGCACCTTCAATTAACCATGGGGCTATCCCTGTATTTAAAGGAACACTGGCTGCGGTTGGACTTGAGGATGTTACAAATGGATAAGTTCCATGATCTAAACATAATAATGTCCCTTGAGCCCC
>CAYJBF010000006.1:0-21567 GCA_964368415.1 uncultured Acholeplasmataceae bacterium
CAACAAAGAGCCTTTAAAAGGTTCTTTTTTTCTTGCTTTTAATCATTTATTGTGGTATATTTAATAAGGCATTAAAATACACATGCTTAAACAGTTATCGCCATGTGCCTATAGAAGGTGGTAAATAACGTATGTTAAGCAGAGGAAAAATAACAAATGGAGGAAGAAAAAATGTCAGTCGTTTCAATGAAACAATTACTTGAAGCAGGCGTTCACTTCGGTCATGCGACTAGAAGATGGAACCCTAAGATGTCTAAATACATTTACACAGCACGTAATGGTATTTATATCATCGACCTAAAGAAAACCGCTGAAGAAATCGAAAAAGCATACGTAGCTATGCACGATATCGTAGCAAATGGTGGTAAAGTGCTTTTTGTGGGAACTAAAAAACAATCTCAAGAAGCGGTAAAAGAAGAAGCCCTAAGAACAGGTCATTACTATGTGGATCAACGTTGGTTAGGTGGAACTTTAACAAACTTTAAAACTATTAGAAGAAGAATCAAACGTCTTAAAGATTTATATGAAATGGAAGAAAAAGGTACATTCGATTTACTTCCTAAGAAAGAAGTTATCGGTCTTAAGAAAGAAAGAGAACGTCTAGAAAAATTCTTAGGTGGTATTAAAGATATGCAAAAAACACCAGAGGCCATGTTCATTGTTGACCCAAGAAAAGAGATTAATGCTATTAAAGAAGCTAGAATTCTTGGTATTCCAGTATTCGGTATCGTAGACACAAACTGTGATCCAGACGATGTTGATTTTGTAATACCTGCAAACGATGACGCGATTAGAGCGGTTAAATTAATTACTTACGTTATGGGGAATGCAATTATTGAAGCCCAAGGCGGTATGGTTGAAAAATTTGAAGAAGAAGAAGTTAACATGCATGAGGCGAGTGAAAAAGCAATTAATAAAGAACGTCCTCAAAGAAGAGGTTATTCTTCAGACCAATCTAAACAAAATAGACCTGCTCCACGTTCAAATGATAGACCTCAAAGAACTGCTAGACCAGAAGTTAAAGCTGAAGCTAAGGTAGAACCTAAACAAGAAGCAAAACCTGCGGTTAAGCCAGAAGTTAAAGAAGATGTCGTAGAAAAACAAGATCTTAACGCTTTAAAAGTTGTTGATTTAAGAGAACTTGCAAAAGATAAAAACATTCCTAACTACTCGTCTATGAAAAAAGCAGAATTAATTGAAGCATTAGAATCTATAGAAGAATAATATATAAGGGATGGCAACATCCCTTTATTTTTAAGAAATTGAATAAATAAACGAATTAATATATAATAATTATTAGGAGGATTTATACATGATTACAGCAAAACAAGTAAAAGAATTAAGAGATTTAACTGGTGCAGGGATGCTAGATTGCAAAAAAGCACTTGAAGAAACAAATGGCGATGTACAACAAGCCGTTATATATTTAAGAGAAAAAGGGATTGCTAAAGCCGCTAAAAAAGGTGGAAGAATCGCAGCTGAAGGTTTAACTAATGGTGTAGTAGAAGGCAATAAAGCTGTTCTATATGAATTAAATAGTGAAACAGATTTCGTAAGCAAAAATGACCAATTCCTATCTTTATTAGACTCAGTTGGTGCAGTATTAATTGCAAACAATGTTGATTCCGATGAAGCAGCATTAAAATTAGCGGTTGATGGTGATACTTTAGAAACAGTTTTAGCTAATGCAACAGCAACAATTGGTGAAAAAATCACTTTAAGAAGAGTTAGAACTATCAATAAAGATGCATCAGAAACTTTCGGTTTCTACAAACATATGGGTGGTAAGATTTCAGCACTTGCTGTTGTTGAAGGTGATGAAGAAGTAGCTAAGAATATCGCAATGCACGTCGCTGCACAAAACCCAAGATACATGACTCAAGATGAAATCGAACAATCTGTGATTGAACAAGAAAGAGCTATTTTATTAAACCAAGCTCTTGAAGAAAACAAAACAGCAGACAAACCAAAACCAGAAAACATTATTGAAAAAATGGTTGAAGGTAGATTGAATAAAGAATTAAAAGAAGTATGTTTGGTAAACCAAGCGTATGTTAAAGACCCAGGTATGTCAGTAGCAGAATACTTAAAACAAAACAAAGCATCCGTTAAATTATTTGTTAGACTTGAAGTTGGCGAAGGAATCGAAAAGCGTAAAGAAGATTTTGCTGCAGAAGTTCAAGCTCAAATTAAAGGTTAATATAATAAATTTTAGGAGGTTAGCTTATGTATAAACGCGTCATCATAAAAATGAGTGGAGAAGCTTTAAAAGGCAACACAGAGTTTGGGATTGACCCAAAAACAGTCTTAAAGTATGCTCAAGAAATCAAAGAAGTTCATGATCTAGGGGTAGAGGTTGGGATTGTCATAGGGGGAGGCAATATTTGGCGCGGTAAAACGGCTGAAGAGATGGGCATGGATCGTGCTCAAGCCGACTACATGGGCATGTTAGCAACTATTATGAATGGTTTAGCTTTTCAAGATGCACTAGAAAAACTCGATGTGCCTACACGAGTTGAAAGTGCGATTGAAGTTAACCAGGTTTGTGAAAGATACATTAGAAGAAAAGCGGATAAACATTTATCTGCAGGAACTGTAGCTATCTTTGTTGGAGGAACTGGTTCACCATTTTTCTCTACTGACACTGCAGCTGCATTAAGAGCAGCTGAGTTAGATTGTGATGTTATCTTAATGGCTAAACATGGCGTTGATGGCATCTATGATAAAGATCCAAGAAAACATAAGAATGCGATTATGTATAATGAACTTACACATAAATTCGTTTTAGATCATGGTTTAGAAATCATTGACTCAACAGCAGCATCTATGTGCCATGAAAATAAGATTGATTTAATCGTCTTCAACATGGAAAAATCTGGTAATATCAAACGCGCCATTATGGGCGAAAAAATAGGAACCGTTGTAAAATAGGGAGGCTTAATTTATGAATGAACAAGCAGATTTACTATTAATTGAAATAGAAGAAAAGATGGAAAAAAGCATCGAAGCAACTAAAGCAGAATTTGCGACTATTAGAACAGGTAGAGCAAATCCAGCTTTATTAGATGCAGTTATGGTCGAATACTATGGTGTTGAAACACCAATTAAACAAATCTCTTCAATTTCTGTTCCTGAAGGAAATCAACTTTACATCAAACCCTTTGACAAGTCTATTTTGAAAAAAATAGAATATGCAATTGGTACTTCACCAATTGGTCTTACACCTCAAAATGATGGAATTGGGATTAGACTAGTTTTACCTGCTTTAACAGGAGAAAGACGTAAAGCTTTATGCAAAGATGTTGAAAAATTTGTAGAAGCTGGAAAAGTTGCGATTCGTAATGTTAGAAGAGAAGGTAATGACCACATTAAAAAGTTAGATTTACCTGAAGATTCAGAACATGGATATATCGAAGATGTACAAACATTAACCAATAAATTCACTGAAAAAATGGAAGAAATTGGGAAGAAAAAAATCGAAGAAATTATGGTAATTTAAATTAAAGTTTTATTAATGTGATTTTTGTATTTAGTTTCTTAAAATTCGTGTTATAATTAAGTTGAATTAAAATAATATGAAAGGAGAACAACAATGAAAGGTTATATTAGTTGGATGGATGGGAATTCCAAACTGATTAAGGTAATTCTTGCGCTTCCAATCATAGATATTCTTTGGGTAATTTATAGATTATTCAAAAGCGTCGAAGATAAGAACGCATTAGGAATCGTGCTTGCGATTATTTTATTCTTCTTTGCACCGGTCCTATGGTTGATCGACATCATTACTTTAGTTTTTATGGACCATGTACTCTGGTTTTAATTCAAAACACTTAACGATTGACAGATGAGCCGCTTGGCTCATCTTTTTTCTTTTTACAAAAGCGCTATTTTCTTGTATAATAGTGTAGTGTAATTTAATGGATATAAATAAAGGAAAATATAATGAAACTTGAAAAAATAAAAAATGGTAATATTCCAACTCACGTTGCAATTATAATGGATGGTAATGGACGTTGGGCTAAAAAAAGAGGGATGCCAAGAAAATACGGACATCAAGTTGGGGCAGAAAACATTATGAAAATAGCTCGTTTTGCTGACCAATTGGGAATTAAGTATTTAACCGTTTACGCTTTCTCAACAGAAAACTGGTCTAGACCAAAAGATGAAGTGGATTATTTAATGACACTCCCTTTAGAATTATATAGACAAGAAAAAGAAAATGCTGAAAAACTTAAACATAATATTATTGTTAAACAAGTTGGAAGAAGATCTAAATTTAGTGATGATTTAAATAAGTTATTTGATAAATTTTATGATGACACTAAACATCATACGGGTCTTCAACTTAATTTGGCTTTTGATTATGGATTTTATGAAGAACTTAATCAAGCCATTGAAAAAATGAGACAAGACGGGAAAAAAACTTTTCAACCTGAGGATATTTATCCGTATTTATATGTGGATAAACCAGTAGATTTGTTAATTAGAACTTCTGGTGAACAACGTTTATCTAACTTCTTATTATTTCAAGCGGGTTATGCTGAGTTTTACTTTACAAAGAAACATTGGCCAGCATTTAAAGATAAAGACTTTTTAAAAGCCATTAAAAAATACCAAAATAGAAATAGACGCTTTGGGGGACTAAAATAATGAAACAACGTGTAATAACTGCCATAATATTATTTTTAGTGTTCACGCCTCTTTTTATTATTGAAGAATTATTCGTTGGATTTATTATATTAATGGTGTTAATGGCTGGGTACGCAGCGTATGAATTACTAAATATGTTTAATAAAGAATCTAAAATTCATATAGTTCCGTTTGTGACAACTATTGTTTTAACCATTATTGTATTTTTAAATTCAGCGTTATCAATGAGTAAACAATTAGGTTTAGAAAAATATGATATGATTAACTTTAATATCAATTTTGAATTTAGTGTCTTGGTAGTTGTCTTAGTTTTACTGTCTATGATGGTACTAATAACTTCTTATTCAGGTAAACAAATCGGTAAATCATTCACCACGATATTTTATATAGGTATGGCTGTCTCATCGATAACAACTTTAAGAATGATGGGTGTTAGATTTATCATTTATTTATTTTTAGTAACCTCACTTACAGATATATTTGCTTATGCGTTTGGGATGAGGTTTGGAAAACATAAGATGAGTCCAAAGATCAGTCCGAAGAAGAGTTGGGAAGGTGCGATTGCAGGAACAGTTATAGCCACAATTTTAGCCTCGTTGTTTGCGATATTTTATGATGGTTTTCCTGCTTATTTTAATCCGAACCACGATATGACTTTATTCGCAACATTTACCAGTTTAGGTGAATTATCAAGAGTAGTTCAAGCCCCAATTATTGTAGGTATTACTTTGGTTGCGAGTGTTTTAGGTCAAATTGGTGATTTAGTGGCATCTAAGTTTAAGAGGACTTATGAAATAAAAGATTTTTCAAATATATTTCCAGGGCATGGTGGTGTTTTAGACAGATTTGACAGCACCTTGTTTGTCAGTATGTTTTTAGTTCTTGTTTTCATAAGTATCCAAGCGATATTCCCAGTATGAGAAACGTTTATATATTAGGGGCTACAGGGACTATTGGTTTACAAGCAATCGATGTGATTTTAAAACATAAAGATTTATTTAAAGTAGTTGGATTTTCTTTAGGGAATACTAATCAAGATAAGCATATTCATATGATTGAAACATTAAACCCAGAAATTGTTTCTCTAAGAGATCCCACCTTATTACATGAATACCAAAAAACATTCCCTAATGTAAAATTTACGGTTGGGGATTTTGGTTTAATTGAACTGGTTCAATATCCAGTTAAAGGTATATTAATTAATGGACTTAGTGGTTCTGTAGGACTTAAACCTACTGTAGAAGCCATTAAATCTGGTAAAGATATAGCTTTAGCAAATAAAGAAACACTGGTTATGGCAGGCGATTTAATTAAAGGTTTAGTTAAACAATATAATGTTAAATTAATCCCTATTGACAGCGAACACAACGCTATCTTAAATGCCATGATTGGGGAATCAAAAGATTCTATTAAATCGATTACCATCACAGCAAGCGGTGGATCGTTTAGAGATAAAACAAGAGAAGAATTAAAAGGCGTATCGGTCAAAGATGCTTTAAATCATCCGAACTGGAAAATGGGTTCTAAAATTACCATTGATAGTGCAACCATGATGAACAAAGGTTTAGAAGTAATCGAAGCACACCATTTATTTGATTTAGAATATAAAGATATTCATACCGTGCTACATAAAGAATCGATTGTTCATGGATTTGTAACTTATAAAGATGAATCGGTTAAAGCGGTTTTAGCTCATCCGGATATGAGAATGCCTATCCTATATGCGTTAACCTATCCTATTCATATCGAGTCGGGGATTAAACCACTAGATTTATCAAATATGGATTTAAGTTTTAAACCGATGGACTTTAAACGTTTCGTGTTATTAGAACATGCCTATGAAGCTGGTATTAAAGGTGGACTTTATCCTGTGGTGTTAAACGCTGCCAATGAAGCAGCGGTTAAGTTATTTTTAGAAGGTAGTATTTCGTTTTTAGAAATAGAAACAGTTGTAATAGAAGCTTTAAATGATTTTGAAAATAAGGCACATCCAAACTTAGATGATATATTAGAAATGGATGCCTTAATTAAAAGGAAGGTTTTAGAAAAATATGGACTTTATAATTAATATGGTGGCATTTGTATTTTCCTTAGGTATTATTATTGCGATACATGAATTAGGACATTTAATTTTTGCCAAAAGAGCGGGTATCTTATGTTTTGAATATGCCATAGGCATGGGGCCAGCGGTTTATAAGAAGAAGGGCAAGGAAACAACTTTTTCAGTAAGGGCAATTCCAATCGGTGGTTTTGTTTCAATGGCTGGCGAGGCTATTTCAACTGAAATGGTAAAAAAAGACATGAGTGTAGGACTTAATTTTTCTAATGGGAAAATTAAAGACATCATTTTAGATTCAACCCTCCAACATGAAAAAACCATGCGTGTTACAGATTTTGAAATCTATAATGAACACAATACAGGCTTATTCTTAGAAGGTTATGTTGAAGGTCAATTAGAACGTTATGATATTTTAACCGATGCATTCTATAAGATTACAAGCAAAGAAGAAATGCAAATTGCGCCTTATAATAGATGTTTTGAATCAAAGCGTTATTTAGATAAGTTTCTAACGTTAATTGCTGGACCAGCAATGAACTTCTTGTTAGCAATATTCTTATTTTTAATTGTTGGGGCATTTACAGGTAAACCACAAAACACCAATATTGTTGGTGATATTATGGGGGGCACACCTGCCTCAATTGAAATGATTAATCCAGGAGATAAAATCATAAGTATTAATGATACACTTATAACATCTTGGTCTACTATGGGGACTGCAATTGATAATTTAGATAGTATTGAAGGTGTCACAATTGGTGTTGAAAGAAAAGATAGTGGTACTGTTGAATACATGGTTGTAGATCTAAGAATGGATATTACTCAACTTGGTATTTCAAACTTTACATCAAACGGCGCCAAAACAGGTAATTCAGGTGCTGTTGTGGGGTCTGTCTTTGGAAAAACGGTTGATGTCTTACAGTCAAATGATGTGATAACCTCACTAAAATATAACCAAGTCACCTACCCGATCAGTAATTGGGACGACATTAAGGACATGTTAAAAAATGTAGATGATGGAAATCTCGAAATTACGTTCTTAAGAGATGGTGTTGAAATGTCTGTAACTATTGAACCTTGGGAAAAAGAAGTATTAAAGAGTCAAGGTTTAGAACCTTACCAAGTATTAATTGGCGTAACACCTGAGTATCAATTTGATTTCTTATATATGTTGGTTTATCCGTTTCGAGCTACAGCAGATTCAGTGGTGAAAGTTGTTACTGTGATTGGATTTTTGTTTGGTGGTAGTAATCAAATAGGGGTTAATGACTTAGCTGGACCAGTGGGTATCTTTAACATTGTAGGTAGTTATGCTCAAGCGGGATTAATCGCGTTATTAGGATTTGTTGCCTTCTTAAGTGTGAACATTGGGATAATGAACTTGTTACCAATTCCAGCATTGGATGGTGGTAGAATTTTATTTATATCGATTGAAGCAATCACTAAAAAGAGAATTCCAAGAAGAATTGAAAATATTGTGAATAATGTATTTTTCATTTTACTGATGGTACTGTTTGTTTATATTACATTCAATGATGTCTTGAGGTTAATTTAATGAAAATCAGCACTAAAAAAGGAGATCTCGGGCAAACCGATCTGATTGGGAAAAGAGTTTCAAAAAGTGATATTCTAATTCAAATTGTGGGTGAGTTAGATGAACTTGCCGCAAGAATGGCTGATTTAAATCAATCAGGCATTAGTGAATCTTTAACAGCCGATCTTAAAAAAATCGATTCAGTATTATTTAAAATAGCTAGTATTGTTATTGATATTGATAATAAATTACATTTAGAAGTTCGTGAAGCAGATATCCATTTTTTAGAAGACAGAATTAACCATATGGAACAACTATTACCTGAGTTAAAAAACTTTATTACTTATGATGGTGTTATACCAAGTATTAAAGCAAATTTAGTCAAAACTCAAGTAAGAAAAGTGGAACGACTACTTGTTTCTACCAAAGTAAACCCACTGTTAGTGAAGTACATTAACCGTTTATCAGATTACTTTTTTATCTTAGGAAGATATTTAAATTTCGAAGCGAATTTTAAAGAAACCATTAGAAGTTAATTATGTAGCACATAACAAATCCATTTGTGATTAGTTATGTGCTTTTTTTTCACGCTTAAAAATTAATCTCAACAATGTGTTTTTTGTCTGGTTAAGGTTGTTTATTTTTCTTTTTAGGTCTATAATGATTTTGTAAGGGCTTTCAGTTTTGGGAGGGATTATTTGAAAACAATCGTAATCGGCGTTATAGGGGCTGATGTCCACGCTGTTGGGAATAAAATTATTGATTATACATTGACCAAAGAAGGTTTCAACGTGGTTAATGTGGGTGTACTATCAACCCAAGAAGACTTTATTAATGCAGCTATTGAATCAGGGGCACAAATGATTTTAATTTCATCATTATATGGACATGGTGAATTGGATTGTCGTGGGATCCGTGAAAAATGTATAGAATCAGGCCTTGAAAATATAGTGCTTTATGTAGGCGGCAATATTGTTGTAGGAAAACAAGACTTTAAAGAAGTTGAACAACGTTTTAAACAAATGGGATTCAACCGTGTTTTTCCACCGTCTACACCTATTGAAACAGTGATACCTCAAATTAAAGAAGATTTAGGAGTTTAATTATGCATAATATCTTGCTTGTTGATTTTGGGTCGACGTTTACAAAGTTATGTGCTGTCGATCTTGAGAAACAAGACATTATAGGAACATCTAAAAGTTATTCTACAGTTGAACATGACATTAGAGATGGATTCGAAAATGCCTTGGATGAACTTTATAGTAAACTAGGAAGAAAAATTGAGTTTGACCAAATGTTAGCTTGTTCCAGTGCTGCGGGTGGATTGAAAATGGCAGCCATTGGCTTGGTACCTGAACTTACCGTTGAAGCAAGTAAGAGAACTTGTATGGGAGCAGGGGCAAAGGTTGATTTGGTATTTTCATATAGACTGACAAAACAAGATATCAATATAATTAAAACTAATAATATTGATATTATTTTATTGTCTGGTGGTACTGATGGTGGAAATACTGAAATGGTTCAACATAATATTGATTTACTAGGAGAGGCAAGATTACCAATTCCTATCATTTACGCTGGTAATAAATCGTTAGATGGTTATGCAGAAGAAGTATTCTCAAATAGTGGTATTGAATACTACATTACTGAGAATGTGATGAGTAAATTAAATATTTTAAACATGAAAAACGCTAAAGAAACAATCCACAAGATTTTTTTACAGCGCATTGTTTCTGCGAAAGGGATTAAAAAGATAGAATCTAAAATGGGAAAAGTGATACTTCCAACACCTGAAGCTGTATTAAGAGCGTGCGACTTATTATCACATGGATTATTAACCGAACATGGTTTAGGGGAACTAATTTTAGTGGATGTTGGTGGTGCTACCACGGATGTTTATTCAATGACATTTGGGTATCCTTCAAGAATAGACATTATGATGAAAGGTTTAACAGAACCTTATCAAAAAAGAACAGTTGAAGGCGATTTAGGGGTTAGATACTCATCTGAAGGTGCTTTAAAACATGTAAAAGATGACGTAGTAATTGACATGGATAAAAAAGGTATCAACTTAAAAGTTGAAGCAAGAAAGAGATTTCTTAATCCTGAATTTGTCCCAAAAACAGAAACTGACTATTTGGTAGAAAAAGTTTTAGCTGAAAGTTGTGTAGAGACCAGTGTTATTAGGCACGCTGGAAAACTTGAACCTTATTATACATCTCAAGGAATGGTCTATTATCAAACAGGTAAAAGTTTGCTTCGTGTCACAACGGTGATTGGTACGGGTGGACCAATTATTAATTCACCTTATAAAAAGGAAATATTAATGAAGGCATCTTCTAGTTATCAAGATATCTTTGATTTAAGACCGAAAGACCCACACTATTTTGTGGATGAAGAATATATATTATATGCGATGGGATTATTGTCGACAATAAACCCACTGATGGCGTTACAAATAATGAAGAAAAGGATTAAACCGATAAGCGATGATACAAAATAAAAAGTGGTCATTAGAAAATTTTTTTGAGGTTAGAAAAGAAGTTTTGAGTGGTTGGAAAACTGGTTTCGATGAAAAATTAAATCTAGATAAAGCGATTGAACGTTTGAAAAGTGTTCCGGATCACAAGAATTTTGCTAAGAAGTTAGCGGATCATAAAGCGTATGGTAGAACACTTGTTCAACCAAGAGCTGGTGTAGCACTCATTGATAAACATATAGAGTTACTTCGGTTTTTAGAAACTGCAGGTGCGGATTTTCTTCCTTCAACCATTGATTCTTATACTAGACAAAACAGGTATGAAGAAGTAGAACATGGCATCCAAGAAAGTAAAACCTTAAATCGGTCAATGTTAAATGGATTTCCTGCAGTTAACTATGGCGTTAGTGGTTGTATGGAAGTTTTAGACAGCGTTAATGTACCCTTGCAAGCACGACACGGTACACCGGATGCTAGATTATTGTCAGAAATTATTCATGCTGCAGGTTGGACTTCAAATGAAGGTGGGGGGATTTCTTATAACCTACCTTATGCCAAAAATGTTAGTTTAGAAGATACCATTTATTACTGGCAATATTGTGATCGATTGGTTGGATTTTATGAAGAAAATGGAATTTCGATTAATAGAGAACCTTACGGACCTTTAACAGGCACCTTAGTACCTCCTTGTATTTCCAATACAGTAGCGATTATTGAAGCTCTATTGGCTGCTGAACAAGGCGTAAAAAATATTACGGTTGGTTATGGTATGGGTGGGAATATTGTTCAAGACGTTGCTGCAATGAAAGCACTAGAAGAACAAACCAACCAATATTTAATTAATAACGGATATAAAGATGTGTTGATTACAACTGTATTTCACCAATGGATGGGTGGTTTTCCACAAGATGAAATAGAAGCAACCAGTTTGATTGCTTTTAGTTCAGTAGTTGCATCACTTGCAAAAGCAACGAAAATGATAACCAAAACTCCCCTTGAGTCAGTTGGTGTTCCAACTAAGGAAGCTAATGCAACAGGGATTAAAACGTCTAAATTTATAACTAAAATTTTAAAAGATCAACACTATGAAGAAAATGAGATTTTAACCCAAGAAATAAATCAAATCAAAAAAGAAGTCGATAGCCTTTTATACCACGTGTACCAATTAGGTGAGGGTGATTTAGCAGTTGGGACTGTTAAAGCATTTGAGATGGGAATATTAGATATCCCGTTTGCGCCTTCTAAATTTAATCAAGGTAAAATAATGCCTGCTAGAGACAACGATGGTTGTATTAGAATATTGGATTTTGGAAATTTAGGTTTAACCGATGAGATTAAACATTTTCATCAAAAAAAGTTAGAAGAACGTGCCAAATTTGAAAATCGAGACGTCTCGTTTCAAATGACAATAGATGACATATACGCTGTTTCAAACGGGGTGTTAGTCGGTAGAGGGATAAAGGAGAAATAACAATGAAGATTGTTGATGTGGTTTTTACTAAAGGGTACACGGGGTTTTATTTTGATGATCAAAAGGCAATTAAATCAGGATTAGCTGAAGTAGATGGTAATTTCATTTTTGGTAATCCAGTGACAAAAGGATTTACGACCATTAGACAAGCAGGAGAAGCGGTGTCTATTTCATTAATTTTAAGCGATGGACAAGTTGCGACAGGTGATTGTGCAGCGGTTCAATATAGTGGTGTAGGGGGAAGGGATGAATTATTTTTAGCAGATAAATATATTCCTTTCTTAGAACAAGAAATAAAACCAAGATTAATTGGGCTTAATGTGGATAGTTTTAGAGAAAATGCAGAACATTTTGATCATATTTTGGTTAATAATAAGAAACTTCACACCGCCATAAGATACGGATTAAGTCAAGCATTTTTACAAGCAACTGCCTTAAAAAATAAAACAACGATGGCGGAAGTGGTTAGAAAAGAATACGGAATTCCGACTAAAACATTTCATGTTGTAGATATCTTTTCACAATCAGGTGATGACCGATATCTTAATGCAGATAAAATGATTATGAAACGTGTTCCAGTTATATCCCATGGTTTATTTAATAACGCAAAGACCAAAGTTGGTTTAAACGGAGAAAAACTAATTGATTATATTATTTGGTTAAAAAATAGAATTCAACAATTCCATAATGGTTCTTATAAACCAATACTTCATTTAGATGTTTATGGTTCATTAGATACTATTTTTGATAATAATTATGAGAAGATGTTAACTTATTTACTAAAACTAGAAGAAACAGCTAAACCGTACAAATTAAGAATTGAAGGTCCCGTTGATTTGGGTAATCAAATCGACACTTTAGAAATGCTTTCTAAACTTACAAAAGGGCTTGGTGAAAAGGGATCTACCTTAGAACTAGTGGCTGATGAATGGTGTAATACATTAGAAGATATTAAACAATTTTGTGATGCGAAAGCAGGGCATATGATACAGGTTAAAACACCAGATTTAGGTAGTGTTAGTAATACAATTGAAGCATTACTCTACTGTAATGAAAGAGGCATTGGCGCTTATTGCGGTGGAACTTGTAATGAAACCAATATCTCGGCTCAAGTTACAACCAATATTGCTGTAGCGTGTGAAGCCAAACTCATCTTAGCAAAACCTGGTATGGGTGTTGATGAAGGTTATATGATTTGTTATAACGAAATGCACCGAGTTATTAATTTATCCAATAGAAAAAAATAATTATAAAGGAGTGAAAAGATGCGAGAAAGCCATGCAGGTTCAGTTGAAAGTAATGATTGTAAGGTTACGGTACGAAAACAAAAAGGCATCACGGTTGAGGTAACAAGTATAGTTTATGACCTTTATGGTGAACAAATTAAAACCCTTATATTAGACACATTAAAAAGAAAAAATATAAGTGATGTTTATGTAAAGTGCGAAGATAAAGGTGCGGTTAATTTTGTGATTGTCGCAAGATTAGTTACGGCCCTAGAGCGCTTGGAAAACGGCAATGAGTAGAAGTCTACTATTTATTCCAGGGAATAATCCTTCAATGATTCAAAATAGTGATTTATATGGAGCTGACGCAGTTATTTTTGATTTAGAAGACTCAGTTTTAGTCCAACATAAAGATGCTGCTAGAAAACTAGTTAAGTCTTATTTAGAACAGTTTAATCTTTTAAGTTGCAAAGTAATTGTGAGAATTAATGGAATGGAAACGCCGTTTTTAAAGATGGATTTAGATGATTTAACGTATGATTATATTGATATGTTCATGATCCCTAATGCAACACACGGGGCTATTGAATATATTACCAATCAACTTAAAGAACTTGAAAAAGAAAGACATTTAAAAAAAGAAATCAAATTGATTCCTATTATTGAAACGCCTTATGCTTTACTTCAAGTTAAAGACATTGTGAAGATGAGTCGTGTGAGTGGGTTATTATTTGGAGCTGAAGATTATTCGATGAATATGTCTATCAAAAGAACTAAAGAAGGTTCTGAAATTTCGTTTGCCAGAAACATGATTTCAATTGCAGCTAAAGCTTACAATAAAGAAGTTTATGACACGCCATTTATAGATGTTAATGATTCTGAAGGGTTAAAAAAAGATATTTTACTAGCAAAAAGTTTGGGGTTTAGTGGTAAAGCCGCTATTCATCCTAGACAAATTGATTTAATTAATACATTGTTTTCACCCTCGCAAGAAGATATTTTTGATGCTTTAAGAATTATCAAGGAAGCTAAGAAAGATAATAAAGGGGCCTTTAGTATTGATGGAAAAATGGTTGATGCACCTATTATTACTAGAGCAAAGAAAGTAATAGAACAAGCTAAACTTTATGGTTTAATAGGTGATGGTGATGTCTAAACCAATGTTTACTTCAATAGAAGCCTATAAAAATATTTCTTATAAAAAAATCGAACCGGTTCTATCACATACTACAGATAAGCTTAAATCTAATTTGGAAGAAGTTTTAGATTTATTGAGCTTAAGAGATGGCATGACTTTATCATTCCATCACCACTTACGAAATGGTGATGGTGTTTTAAATTTGGTGATGGACTATATCATAAGAAGAAATATTAAAAATATCACTCTAGCAGCTTCCTCACTATTTCCAGTACATGGATTAATCGTTGATTACATTGAAAAAGGTCACATCACTAAAATTATTTCGTCTTATATAAATGGACCTGTCGCAACCGCTATTAGTAAAGGTTTATTAAAAGATCAAGTGATTATGCAAACCCACGGGGGTAGAGCAAGAAGTATTGAAACAGGTGAATTAGTAATTGATATTGCCTTTATTGGGCTATCTTGCGCAGACAAAAACGGGAACGGGAATGGTAAATACGGCCGAAATGCATTTGGACCTGTGGGTTATTCAAATGCCGATATGATGTATGCAAAAAACGTTGTGGTTATAACCGATAATTTGGTTGATGAAGTAAAAGAAGATGAAATTCAATCTAAATATGTTGATTATGTCGTTGTGGTTGACTCGATTGGGAAACAAGAATCCATTGTATCAGGGACGACACAAATCACAAAAGATCCAATAGGAATCAAAATTGCCAAAGACACAACTAAAGTATTGGATGCTCTTGGATTAATTAAACCCGGATTTTCTATGCAAACAGGTGCTGGTGGTGTGAGTTTAGCGGTTGCTAATGAGGTCTATAACATCATGAGCGAAAGAAACATAAAGGGCTCATTTATTTCAGGAGGCATAACAGCTTATTTTGTTAAAATGCTTGAAGAAAACAAGATGGATAAACTATTTGACGTGCAATGTTTTGATTTAGAAGCCGTTAGATCGTACCGTGAAAATAAGAATCATATAGGTATGTCAGCTTCAAAGTATGCAAATCCTTTTGATAACCCAGTTGTGAATAATTTGGATTTTACCATTTTAGGGGCAACAGAAATTGACCTAAATTTCAATGTAAATGTAACGACAGATTCTTATGGTACGATTATTGGCGGATCCGGTGGCCATGCAGATTCAGCATACGGGGCAAAAGTAACCATAATCACTACCCAAATAATGAAATCTAGAATGCCGATTATTAAAGATAGAGTTACTGCAATAACAACCCCTGGTGATTCAGTCGACATTTTAGTAACGGAAAGAGGTATCGCAGTAAACCCAAATAGGACTGACTTAATTAATTGTTTAAGTGGAAAAATTAAATTATATTCGATAAAAGAACTTCAAGATATTTGTTACACAATAACCGGTAAACCTATGAATATCGAGAAAGGTAATCAAACAATTGGTATAATAGAATACAGAGATGGATCTATTATAGATTACTTATATAAGAAATAAGTGGGTGATTTCTTGGAAAACGTATTAAAATCCAGAGAGAAAAAAGCAAAACAAATACAAACCTTGTTAAAAATAGAACCTGTGGTGGTTTCTTTAAAAGCAAACATACCAGGGGAAGATAAAAACATTAATGAAACCTATATTTTAATACATATATTTAGTGGGTTACTATTAAATAGATACCCTAAGGCTAAACTAAATGTTTTTAATTCTTCGGATGGTCCTTATTGTTTATATACAAGCTTGGGAGAAGATTCAGTAACTTTAAAAAAAATCTTCATGGAGATAGAAAACTCACACCCATTAGGAAGATTTGTAGACTATGATGTTTATGAAAAAGAAAAAAGTCTATCAAGAGACGATTTTGGTTTAAGTCATAGAAAATGTTTAATTTGTGAGAAAGATGCTTGGGTTTGTATTAAAGAACAAACGCATGGTTCAGAAGATCTATTAATGGTTATTCAAGATAATGTGAATTATTATATTAAACAAGTTCTAGAAGAAGCTTTAAATAAGGCGTTTCTATTAGAACTAAACTTAGATCCAAAATTTGGTCTCGTGACAATTGCTTCGAATGGGTCTCATACCGACATGACTTATGAAACTATGAAGACATCATTTACTGTGATTATTCCTTATTTAATTCAAATGTATGAACTGGGTTACTTAACTTTCAACATAAATCAAGCTTTTAATGAAGTTAGAAAAATAGGGTTAAAGGCAGAGGAAGCCATGTTAAAATCAACCAGTGGCGTTAATACCTATAAAGGCGCAATCTTCTTGCTTGGCGTTATCTTAACGGCTTTAGGAAGATTTCATCAAAGGAAGTTCAATGAAGATTTAATTGAGATAATTCAAACGATGACCGCATCAATATTAAAAGAATTAGAGGGACATGCGACTACCTTTGGGATAAAAGCCCATCAAGACTATAGGTTTTTTACTGCTAGACATGAAGTATATTATGGGATACCTTCTGTTTTAACAGCCTTAGGGTATTTAAATCGTTATTCAAGTAGAAACGACGAAGCTTTAATGATGACACTCATTAAAATTATTTCCTTAAAAAATGATACAGTCGCATTAAAAAGAGCGGGTTCTATTGAAAAATATCATCAAATTGTTGATCTGATTAGTTCAATAAAAACGTATAATCTAGAACAAATATCTCAAGTAACAACTATTTGTATCAAGGAGAACATAAGTTTTGGTGGTTCGGCTGATATTTTAATCGCAACACTATTTCTAGATTTGATTGTCGATAAATTGGTATAAAAAAGTAGGTAATTAAACCTACTCAATCATTTCCTTTTGTTGATTGGCAATGATTTCTTTTAAATCACCCAATTTAACGGAACAACTTTTAGCTTTATAACAATGACAACCTGATTTATTAGGTTGTTTTTTTATAAACTTGTAATAAATAATTGAACCTAATATTATAAGAACGATTAATAAAATAATAAAATCAATTGGATTCATTAGAAACCTCCTAAACTTAATAGATTAAATATTATAACAGCCAGTAAATAGGCTAGTAATGTTTGAAACGTTATGGCGAATACAACTTTTTTAGTACTTCCTAATTCACTTTTCATAGCAGCAATTGAGGCAATACATGGTGCACTAAATAAGTTAAACACCATGAAACTAATAGCGCTTGCTGGTGTAAAGAAATTAAATACAGGTGAGGAAAAGATATTTGATGAGCCAGAAACTCCAGAAATAACTTTCATAGAACTAACAACTTGTTCTTTAGCTATTAATCCCTGCAGAGCAGAAACACTACTTGCCCAAGACAATTCACCTAACATTGGATAAAACGGATAAGCAAATAATCTACCTATATAAGCTAATATGCTGTCTTCAATAGGTACACCATAGGTAAATTTAAAATTAAATGATAGCAAGACCCACACTACAACACTAGATAATACAATGATTGTGGAGGCATTTTTAATGAAATCCCAAGTTTGTCCAATGACATCTCTTATAAGGTAACTTAATTTTGGTAACCGGTAAGTTGGTAATTCAGACAAAAATCCTAAAGAAGGTTTAACTTTAAAAACATATTTAATGATTAATGCTGAAAAGATGATGATTACAATCGCGAGCACATAGAGTAGGAATACGACTAAACCACTGTTTGAATTGAAAAACAGCGAAGCAAAAAGTATAATAATTGGTAATTTTGCGCTACAAGGCACCATCGGTGTTAACATTACCGTTAAATCGCGTTCTTGTTTATTTTCAATTGTTTTAGTCGCATAAATAGCGGGTACTGAGCAACCACTACCGAGAATAAAAGGAATTAATGCACGACCAGACAAACCAAATTTCTTAAACAATTTATCGAATAAGAAAGCAATTCTAGTCATGTACCCACTTGCTTCTAATAAATTAATAAAGATAAATAAGACGATAAGCTGTGGAACAAAGCTTAACATAACACCCCCACCAGCAATAACCCCATCAATCAGCAGACTCCTACTCCAAGCACTAGCGCCTAAATTTATTAGTGAATTATTCAAATATTCAGATAAACTTTGAACCCAATTAGAAATCAACTCAACACTCAGTGACCCAATAAACCCGACGGATACACTATAAATAATTAACATGATTATCATAAACAAAGGGATAGCTAAGTATTTATTAAGAAGAATTTTATCGATTTTATCGGTTCTGACTTCGAATTTACTAATACTTGAGGTAGCATAATTGACAATCTTTTTAATTAAATCATAACGTTGTTCCGCAAATACTTCATAAAGATCTTCATGATAAGTTGATTTAAGTTTATTTTGAGAGTGAGCAACCTGATCCATAAAAGGTTTTTCATCTTCTAGTAATTTAATTGCATAATACCTATTATGATTTAAGGTTAAAGAAGAAGAAATTAGTGAAATTTCTTTTTCTACTAGGGCTGGATAAATGGGTGGTCTTTTAGCATTAATAAAGTCTTTTGTCCCAATCATACAGATTAAATCTTCAATCCCAATATTTTTAGCAGCACTAATATCTATGAAAGAAACCCCAAAACGTTTTTCTAATGTTTTGTTATGAATTTTAAAGGACTTATTTTTTAGTTTATCCACCATGTTTAAACTGACAATGATTGGAATATCAAGGCTTAACAGCTGTGTGGTTAAGTATAAATTTCTTTCTAAGGAAGTGATGTCTACCACATTAATAATCAAATCAATTTTTTCATTTAATATATAAGACAAAGTTACTTCTTGTTCAGGTGCGTGTGGACTTAATGACGTGATACCCGGCAAATCAACTAAGACAATATCGGTATTAAAGATTAAACCTTCTTTAAAATCAACGGTAGCACCAGGAAAGTTTGCTACTTTTTGATTGCTTTTTGTTAATTGATTAAATAAGGTAGTCTTACCACTGTTTTGATTACCGATTAGTACGACTTTCATATTAGTTCACCATGAACAAGTCTAAGATATTTTTTTTCAATAGCTAGATTGTAGCCTCTTAATCGTATATTGACCGGATCGCCAAGCGGGGCATAACCGATTAATGTGACAGTAACACCTTTTGTAATACCCAAATCGTTTAAACGATGTTTAACGACAAGATTTTCGGTTATTATATTTGAAACCTTTAAAGATTCATTTATTTTAAGTTCTGATAATAGCATAATATTCCTCACCAACATTATTAATGATAAGTCTTACTGTCAAGTAAAGCAACTCTAATCATAACTAATCTAATTAAGAATATAAATAAAAAACTTCTTTAAGCGAAGAAGTGTTTTTATTAATTAATTATTTCTTGTATTGTTGAATGCCTTCTTTAAACAAATCTTTACCGTGTATATCATAAGTGACAAACACTGGAAATCTTTCCACTTCATAACGATAAATTGCTTCACTACCTAGTTCAGGGAACTGGATAAGTTCACTCTTTTTAATGGTTTGACTGATGAGTGCAGCGGCGCCACCGACTGCGGATAAATAGATAGCGTTTTTTATAGGTAGTAAAGATTTGAAATCTTCACTTCGTGGACCTTTACCAATCATTACATTAAAACCTAAATCAATAAATGTATTTGCATAAGTGTCCATTCTATAACCACTTGTAGGACCAGAAGAACCAACCACATTACCAGGTTTAGTTGGAGATGGACCAGTGTAATAGATAACATTTGATTCTAATTTAAATGGAAATGGTTTACCTTCTTTAAGCATATCAGTTATTTTTTGATGGGCTTGATCCCTTCCTGTATAAATAATCCCTGTAATATAGACAGTATCACCAACATGTAGATTTTGGATATCTTGATTTGTAATAGGTGTTCTTAATTCCATGATAGCCTCCTATAACACAATGTATTTATGCCTTGCAGCATGACATTGAATATTAATTGCAACTGGTAAGCTTGCAACATGACAAGGGTATGTATTGATTTTAACGGCTAGTGCTGTGATTGTTCCACCAAAGCCCATGGGACCTACACCAAGTTTATTAATTTCATCCAACCACTCTTTTTCTAATCTACGGTTTATAGGATCAATAGATTCATCAGAGATATCCCTCATAACAGCTTCTTTGGCAAGTAAGGCTGATTTTTCTAAATTACCTCCAATCCCAATACCAACAACTAACGGCGGACAAGGTTTCCCACCACTTTCAAAAATGGTTTTCAAAACTAAATTCTTTACCCCTTCAACCCCATCAGAAGGTGTTAACATTTTAACTAAACTCATATTCTCGCTTCCAGCACCCTTAGGGGCAACTGAAATTTTAATTCTTCGTCCAGGAACTATCTTTGTATGAAGGATGGCTGGTGTATTATCATTTGTGTTAACTCGGTTAAACGGATGTTTCACCATTGATTTTCTTAAATAATGATTCACATAAGCTTCTCTAACACCTTCGTTAACAGCAGCTTCTAAGTCTCCTTCAAAACAAACTTCACTTCCCATTTCTATAAAAACCACGGATACACCAGTATCTTGACACATGGGAACGTGTTTTTCTTTTGCGAGTAAATCATTATCGATGATTTGTTGTAAAACATTTTTTCCTAGAGTTGATTTTTCATCAAGTAAGGCTTTATTTAATGATGCAAGAAGATCATCGTTGACATTTTCAGCGGCATCGACGAAAAGTAATTTTACAGCATCCTTAATTAAATTCAAATTAATTTCTCTCATATTATCTCTCCCATATTCATTTTAGACTAGAATACAAGTATAGTCAACGAATGAAGCCGTTAAATACCTAAAAGATTCTCCTATTAAATTATTAATGAACACGTACGCGCGAGGCAAATAAAAAATTATAAAAAAAAGTGCTTTTTTAGTTGACTTTAGTTTTCAATTGAGTTAGAATAATCAAGGTCGCTTAAGAAAAGCAAAGAACTTAAAAAAGATTTAAAAAAATCTTGGAGGATTCTTGTTGACAAGATGCTTTTATAGTGGTAAGATATAAAAGCGCACTAAAGCGCAGTAGGTCTTTGAAAACTGAATAATGATGAATAAAAAATACGAACAAACAAAAAAAC
>CAYJBF010000007.1:0-21418 GCA_964368415.1 uncultured Acholeplasmataceae bacterium
GGCCAGATCCATACTTGTCTTTAACATACTGAATAACTTCATCTCTTCTATCATCTGGAAAATCAAGGTCAATATCTGGCATATTTCTTCTGTCTTTGTTTAAGAATCTTTCAAATAATAAGCCGTATTTTAAAGGGTCCACGTTGGTGATTTGCAAAGCATAGCTCGTTAAACTCCCTGCTGCCGAACCTCTACCTGGGCCAACTAAAATACCTTTTTCTTTAGCATATTTTACAAAGTCCCATACAATTAAAAAGTAATCATTATACCCCATTGAATTAATCACACTTAATTCATAGTTAAGTCTTTCGAAATATGGTTTTGAATCCTTAATCTTTTCTTTAGCAATAATCTTATTTAACCCTTCATACGCAATAGTATGAAGTGTCTCTTTATGGTTGTTAGATTTAACTGGTGAAGGTAAATTGAAATTTGGTTTGTTATATTTAAATTGAAATTTCTTAAGTTCTTCTTCTAAGTTATGAAACACTTCTTTATAATCGGAAAAACGTTCTTCTAATTGAACTAAACTTAAAAACGATAAATCCATTTGTTCTAATCTAGATTTACCAATATTTTGAATTTGAATAAAAGTATCATAGGCATAAACATCTTCTTTTAGATAACTCATGTAGTTCAAAGGTAACATTAAAACAAGTTCTTCTGATGCAATTGACTTTAATTTTGGTGCTATTTCAAATTCTTGACTCATGGTTTGAAGCGCTAAACCTACTGAAAATTCTCTTAAGTGTTGTTTATAATCTATCAGTCTATTTCTTGCCTCGTCAATTAATCCTTTTTTAATATTGATGTCAATGTCTGATTCATGCCCCGTACTTATAAAGTATAAACCTTCTTTAAACGGTAAGATTTCTTCAAAATTAAGACGTTTATTCTCATTCAATTGAACCATTGAAGAAATAATTATTAGGTTTTGATACCCTTTATCATTTAATGCATACATTAATAGTGAGGTTGGTTGATCTATATGGGTGATATCGAGTTTCATTCCAATAATATAGGGTGTTTTGGCATGCTTAAATAATTTATATGAGCCATATAAATTGTTAGAATCCGCCAATGCCACAAACGGATAATTTTCATTTTTTGTGTGAACAATAATGTCTTCTAAACGAAACACACTTTCTAATAAATTATATTCACTTAAAAACCCAAATGCTCCAATCACCAACATACACCTCTAATTAAGTATATCATACTTTTATGAGCCTTTTTCTTTTTTTGAGAAAATATACGCCCCCTAAAATCACCCCACAAACAACCAAAAGTCCTCCAACAAGGTAGTAAATAAGTTGATTTTGGTTGAGCCCTTCTACCACAATACTTCTCGTAAAATATTGATGATTCCCTGATTTATCAACGGCTTGATAAATCACATAGAATGTTCCTATTTCACCTTCTAAATAGTTTGTTTCAAAAATACTTAAACTAATTTCATCGTTTAAAGAATAGTTATCACTGATAATTAACCCTTCAAAAAGGTTAATAGGTTCATTTTTAATGCTATAGATGGTGTTTGCGGTAATCATTGGTGGTGTTTTATCTTGAACATAAACATTCATGACAACACTAGTTTCATTATAAGAGGTATCATAAAGACTAAATTTAACCTCATAAGCCCCTATCAAATCATAATTAACTTTAGCGCTTATTATCACATCCTCTACAGTCAAGTCATCATAATTGTCACTTACTTCAATAAAGTTTAAATAATTTATTGGCTCACTAAATACCTCAACCGTTATCCCTTTATTAGATAAATTAATCACAGGATAAACTTGATCTTTAACCGTAATTTGATTGGTTGCGGTTGATGTATTTCCACTTGAATCAGTCGCTGTTATAACAATATCTACTATTCCAATCATTGTAATATCATTTAAAAGTGAATAATTAATCTCTAGGTAGGTATCATAGTTATCAGAAATATCATAATAGTCTTTAATATCAAACATAAACCCTACAGGATGAATTAGTTTCCCTTTAAAATGAATGGATGGCGCAATATTATCGATTATCTCCACAACTTCATGGTGCGTGTTAGTATTTCCTATCATATCACTTAGTATAAACCCCACTGTATAAGTACCTATTTTTGTATAATCAATGCCTGATTCATCCACAACCACTAAAATATCTTCTGATTTGGTCTTGTTATCACCAACCATTAAAGTCTTTGTATAATCTGGTTTTTTTGTTCCCACAACTATTTTATATGGCAAAGAAAATATCACGTAAGGCGGGTCTTGATCGATTAGTTCCACTGTGATTGTTTTGGATGATTTCGTATGATTACCACTTGAATCAGTTACTTCAACTTCTAAGATGACAGAACCCGGTTCATCTAAAGTACCGATTATTTTATGCGTTATATTTAAGTTGGTGTCATGGTTATCACTCACATTAACATATGTTTCTACATTAAATGGAAACCCAATAATATGGCTGTTTAATTCAGTGAATGTTATTTCAGGTGGAATAACATCAATAATTTTAACTTGTTCTTTATGGATGGTTTGATTGCCAGATAAATCAGTTAATGTGAATATTACTGAATAATTACCAACCTTTTTATAATTAACATCTAAATCATTAATCTTTAAGATAATATCTTCTTTCTGATTCACATCATCTTGATAATCTAGACTGATTAAATAATCTGGTTTCTTTTCACCTAAAACGAAAATATAAGGACTTGTTTTTGTAATAACTGGGTTGGTTATATCAACTATTTTAATATTAATCAGTTTAATTTCAGTTTTATTATATTTTGGTGATAATGCCTTATGATAAAGCTGGTAGGTTTTTATATAATTAGTACTTATAACACTTTTCATATAATAGTTATGATTGATATAGAACACTTCAAAATCCGGGTCATAATACCCTGATTTCATTGTTACAGTTGGTTTAAAATTCTCTAATGCTTCATCTAAATTACCCCCATAAGGAATTAAAATCGTATCTGTTTCCCAATTGAATATTGAATCTTCAGCTTTAACCTCTTTATTAAAACAAATTAACCAAAACAATATACCCAATACTACTATATATTTTTTCATACTATCACCCAACTAATATCTACATTTCGAGGGTTAGTTTTACTACAAAAAAAGGTTAATGTGAGTATTACCTCACATTAACCTTTAACATTAAACTTCTATTTGTTTTGAACGTTCTTCTAAGAACTGATTTTTATAGAGTTGGTAATAACCACCCTTAAGTTTCAATAACTCTTTATGTCCACCCATCTCAACAATTTTACCGCCACTTAATAAAATAATTAAGTCGGCATCTACAATCGTTGATAAACGGTGTGCCACAACAAATGAAGTTCTTCCACTTAATAATTTATGGGTAGCCTCTTGAATAACTTGTTCGGCTTCACTATCAATAGATGAAGTTGCCTCATCTAAGATTAAAATCTTCGGATCAGCTAAGACAGCTCTTGCGAAACTGATTAATTGTTTTTCACCAATGGATAACTTGTTTCCACCTTCACCAATGTCAGATAAATAGCCATTTGGCATTTTTGAAATAAATGCGTCTGCCCCAATTGCTTTAGCGGCTTCAATAACCTCTTCATCGGTGGCATCCAATCTACCATAACGGATGTTTTCCATAATGTTTGTGGTAAATAGATGTGGGGTTTGTAATACATACCCTAAACGTTTGTGTAACCAGTGAATGGAACGTGTTCTATAGTCTTTACCGTCAATTAATATTTCCCCAGCTGTTGGTTCATAAAATCTTGATAGTAAGTTGACTATGGTTGTTTTACCACTACCGGTATGCCCTACAAGTGCTACACTCATTCCTTTTTCAACTTTCAAGTTAAATTTATCTAATATTATTTCAGTATCATTATAAGAGAATGTAACATCTTTAAACTCTATTGAACCTTCTAAATCTTCCCAGTTTTCAAAGTGTGGATTTAATAAATCTCCATACTTTTGAACAACTTCATCCGTATCATAAATAGCAGGATTTTCCTCTATTAATTGGACAATTCTTTCTGCACTTGCTTGTGCTTGTTGAAATTGTGCTAATATACGAGATATTTGCATGACGGGGTCAAAGAATCTTACCGTATAATCAATGAAAATATAGAATGTCCCGACGGTTAATAAAGCAACACCAGCAGTAATAATTGTCTTACTACCTTGATACATAACTACCCCTAAAACAATATAACTAATCATTAACATGATTGGAGAAAATATACTGCTCCATAAAATAGCTTTAGTGGTGGAACGTCTTAAATCATCTGTTTTAATCTCAAATTCTCGGAGTGACTCTGCTTCAATCGCTAAACTCTTAGTGGTTTTAGCGCCCATAAAGGATTCGTTAAAAGCGGCTGTAACAATAGAATTCTTTTTTCTTGATACTCTATAACCCGCTAATATCTTCTTTCTAAAATAATAGGCTAAGACAATCATAACAGGAATAGAGGCGGAAATAATTAGGGCTAATTTCCAACTATAAATAAATAAGATTATTAATATCGCCAACATAATGACGAAACTCCATAAAAAGTCTACAACGCCCCAGCTAATAATATTGGCAAGTCTTCTAGAGTCAGAAGTCATTCTTGCCATAATCCACCCTTGCGGTGTTTTATCAAAATAACTAAATGGGAGTCTTTGAATTGTTTCAAAGGCTTCTTTTCTTAATCTATAATTGGTTTTAACTTCGATTTTACCTGCTTGATAGATAAATCCCCAAACAGAAAATCCCATAATAAACGCAGCCAATGCATATAAAGTAATAAATATTGGTAATGTTTCATAATTACCTTTTTCAAAGAAATTATCAATCGCATAGGCATTAAATAATGTCATTGTCATATCAATGAAACCCATTATAACAGCAAAGAAGAATAAAAAGAAAACACTCTTTTTATCATCAAATACAGTTTTTAATATTTTTTTCCAAGTCCCTAGGTTGACTTTCTCGACGGTATACTCTTCTTCGTAATGCATAGTCTAAACCTCCTCAACCATTTGTAAGAACTCTTCTTCTAAAGAACCTTGAATATCCCAAAGTCTCTTATATAAACCTTCTTTATTCTTTAAAGTTTCATGGGTGCCTATATCGCTTACTTGACCATTTTCTAAAACAATAATCTTATCCGCTTGTTTCGCTGTTGTGATACGGTGTGTAATAATAATTGTTGTTGATTTAATATCTCTGGTTCCAAGCGCTTGACGAATTAAGAAATCCGTTTGTGTATCTACCGCACTTAAGGAGTCATCAAATATTAAAATTGGTTTTTCCGTAACTAAAATACGGGCAATCGCAACTCTTTGTTTTTGCCCACCAGAGAGTGTGGTTCCTTTTTCACCTACCACAGTATCATAGCCTTTATCAAAGGTTGAAATATCTCTTTGAAGTGAGGCGATTTGAGCGGCTCTTATAACATCACTTTGTAAGATATTTCTATCAGAAATCGCAATGTTTTCGTAAACTGTTTTTGAATAGAGGAATGGTTCTTGTAACACAACCCCTAAATTTTTTCTTAAATGGTGTTTTTCAATATCTTTAATCGGCACACCATCCATATAGATGTCTCCTTCTGAGACTTCTAACATTCTGGTTAATAAGTTAACAATGGTAGATTTACCAGAACCAGTTCTACCAATAAAGACAACTGTTTCACCTGGGTTAATTGTAAAATTAACATTGTTCAATAAGTGATCATTGGAGTCACTAAATTTAAATGAAACATTTTTAAATTCAATTTTCCCTTTAATTGGAGGTGTTAAAGTTCCGTTTAACTCAAACTCACTAGGGACTAGTAATACTTCCATAATACGGTCTGTAGAAACAAGCGCTCTACCAAAGTCACCAATAAGTCTTCCAAGCCCTCTAATTGGCCAAATTAACATCCCAATTAGCATCAATACGGCAACAACTTGGTCAGAACTAATAAATCCATTTCTTGTCATACCAATCGCAATAGAAATAGTTAAAACATATTGTAACATCGCAATCGTGTCACTAACACCCCAGTGGACCGCTTGTACATTTTGGAATTTTCTTAATTCCTTCGAATAATTTTGGTTGGCATTTTCCATTTTTTGAATTTCAAATGATTCATTGGCGAATGCTCTAATAATCTTAGATGCATTTAAGTTTTCTTGAATAATCGTAACCATCGCAGCTTCTTTTTCTTCAATCGTCTTATGTGCTTTATTAACATATCTAAAGAAGAAGATTGAAGTAGTCGCGGTAACAGGAATCATTACCATTGCCACATACATCATAGTTGGACTAATAAAGTAAATTTGAACAGCCCCAAATAAGATGGTCGCAATTAAACGAATGACTTCAGCAACACGTTCAGATAAAAACCCACCAATCATTTCAATATCAGAGGTAACTCTTTGAATCAAGTCCCCAATATCAACGTTATTATGATATTTATATTCTAGTGATTGAATATGTTCAAACATATCATTTCTTAATTTCAGTTGAATATTTTCCGCTAGTCTTCCACGTAGTAAAGATTCAAGGAAAATAAAGAAGAATCTGAATGCTTGGAACACCGCTAACATTGTAACAACTTTTAAAACTGTATTCATTCCGTCATTTGGTTGAAAAAATTCTAAGACAAACTGTGGGAAATTAACGTTATACTCAGTTCCTGGTGTAGAATCCTTTAAAAACGCAATCAAATATTGAGTAAATAAAGGCACATAGGAATAAGTAAAACGCCCGAATATGACAAAAAAGATGATTAAAGCCATCATCCAATAATAACCTTTTGCAAATTTAAATAAATTTCTCATTCTTTTCATAAAAAAACCCTTCTTATCGACACTTAATATTTTACTAGAATGTAAATTAAAGTCAATAAGAAGGGACTAAAATAAGCCTTTTTATAGTAATTCCTTAGATGCGAGTGATATTCTATTTAATTTATTCAATTCAAACAACCTCAAGGATACTAAATGGGATTGTTTATATTTAGATTGATCCATTAAAATATTTGATAATTTAGCTTGAATAAAGTGAGATGAATAATAATGTTGTGCTAACCCAACATTAGAAAATAGCGTTTCTCTTAAATAGTTAAACACATTATTTTGATTATATTTATTTAAAAAGTAGTTTTTTAACATGTTTTCAAATGGTCCATTTTTAAATAACACCTTTGGTAAGATTGAACGAACCATCGCTACGTCATTAATAAGATCATAATATAGTAATGATGCAACATCTTCACAAGGTTCTAGTGTATTAAATGTATTGTATTCTTCATGTAGAATAAGTGATATCCGGTAACTGTCAACATAACCTTTATCTTTTAAATACGGATCAAATTGTTTTGGTTCTAACATATAAGCTAATGCCTCGATGAATTTGGTTCTAGTTTGCTTAACAGCATCATATTTACCATAATAAATATGGTATTGACATAGACGCTCATAGGCTGATTCTACTTGATTAAATGACGATTGATATAAAGCTAATTCGTACTTTAAATCAAGAAACCAATAACGAATACTTTTATAAAACAGGTTATTAATGTTTAATTCTTTCAATAATCTACCGGCTAAAAAGTATTCGTTATTGTCAATATAAAGTCTAACTAAAGATAATATAAAAATGGTTAACTCTAATGGTTGTATTGTATCTATACTATGCAATATTAAACTGATTGATTTTGCTTCACTATCTATTTTTTGTTCTTTAACATCCATCGCAAACTCAATTAATTTAGATTGAAAATCATCACGTCTCGTTAAATAGTTTCTTAATGTTTCACGACTATCATTTATACCCATAATATATTCTATTAAAGTTAAATACCAGTCATCCATCACGGCACTTGATAAAATCATGTCTTCATCAATCACGAAATCCGTAAAATATTTTGATAATGTTTCGATATTCGGTTTTAATACATCATTTTCTAACTTTGATAGATAAGATATCGATATACCATATCTTTGAGAAATTTCGTTTAATGTTTTCATCATCTCCCTTCTTTTTACTCTGAAAGTTGCACCATATCTTCCTTCTGTTTTCATATCGTTCTCAATTTTGGTGCCAATTTTATGAATTAATAATTTATTCATATTAATCCCCTCCTTCACCTAATTATGTAAATAACATCATCCAAATCAAGAAACATTTGATATAAAAATAAAAAAAAGTGTGTTTTACACTTTTCTTGTCTTATTTTCATATTTACATATGTCATAAAGTTTACATGTTTTACATTTGGGCGATCTACTTGTACAGTGGTACCTACCGAAAAATATCAATTGATGATGTAGCTTAGTCCATCTTTCTTTAGGAAATATTTTATAAAGTTTCATTTCAGTCTTATAAACATCATCGGTTTTCTTTGCAAGGCCCAATCTAATTGAGACTCGGTGCACATGTGTATCTACCGCAATAGCGGGTGTATCAAACAAATTAGACAATACCACATTGGCTGTTTTTCTCCCCACACCAGCAAGGGATTCTAAATCTTCCCTTTTTGAAGGGATTTCTGAATTGAAATTCTCCACAACCTGGTTGGCCATTTTAATAATATTTTTAGCTTTGTTTTTATATAAGCCAATAGAATTTATTAATCGTTCAACATCTTCTTGATTCGCCTTAGATAACTCTATGACTGAAGGGTAATTTTCAAACAAACTTGGTGTTACTTTATTAACTTGAATGTCCGTTGTTTGAGCTGATAAAATAACCGCCACTAATAGTTCATAATGATTTGTATAATCCAGTTCAGCTTTAGCATTTGGAAACATTTCTTCTAATACACTTAATATTAATGCTTGTTTATCCATTATTTCCCTACTAATTTTCTTAATACTTTAGCGGTTTTCTCATCAATTGAGGAAGGTTCTAAGAATGATTCGCTTCTTAACACTTTATCCACATAATTGACATTCTTCTTGTGGTGTTTTATGGCTATATCAACGGCTTCATTAACTTGTTCAAGGGTGAAATCTTCGCTTGGCCATTGTCTTACAATTTCTAGACCGGTTGGCGTAAGTGGCTTGTTAAATTTTGTCTCTATTGTATTAATTAAGTTTTCCAAGTCAGAGGTTTGTTTGGCTTCATTTTGTTTTTTTATTTCTTGATCAAAAAGTGTGGAAATTTTATCGAAAAATGGTTTTAGACTAAACACTTCTCCGACTTTATTGTCGTTTTTCTTTTCTAAACTAATCGAGATAAGATTTTTTTCAAACAAGTTATTCACTAATTCACCAACTTGACTGCCCTTATACCCCGATAGCCTTGCTAATGAATTGGTTGATAAATTGTATTTTTTCTTTTCCGCTAGACTAAAAAGATGGGTTAAAATAACCATCTCATCAGAAGTCAAATCTAAACGTTGTGCATTTTTAAATATTAATTTTGGGTAATCTAAGTAACCTTCTTCAAATAATTTCTCAATCATTGTTATTCCTTCGCTAGCTTACTTAAAGCATATTCTGCTGCTTTTTGTTCAGCTTCTTTCTTGGTTTTAGCTTTACCTATCCCTAAAATGATATCGTCCATTCGGACACTTACAGTAAATACCTTATCATGGGAAGGCCCTTCTTGATGTTCTAGGTGATAAGTAATATTTTTTCTATCGGTTTGAACATATTCTTGCAATGTGGATTTATAATCCTTGATTTCTTTGACTTCATGTAGATTTGGGATAACGATTTTCTTAAATAGTTTTCTTGTAGCTTCAAAACCTAAATCTAAGAAAATTGCCCCAAAAACAGCTTCAAAAGCATCGGCAATAATAGCTGGATTTTCTCTAGAGCCTAACTGTTCAGATCCTTTACCCAGTTTTAAATAACTGGCTAAATTAATACTGGCTGCATACATAGCGAGTGCTTCTTCACATACTGCTTGAGCTCTTTTTTTGCTCATTTCACCTTCGGTTTTAATCCCTTGATTGTATAAGTATTCACCCATTAATAACCCTATGACAGCATCACCTAAAAATTCAAGCCTTTCATTATGCGTGCTTGATTCATTTTCATTGGCATAACTTGAATGGGTTAATGCCTGATTTAGTAATTCAATATGATTGAATTTTACCCCTAATACGCGTTCTAAGTCTTTAATTGGACTCACCTTCTATGTTTAAATCTCTAATCTTTTCTTTTGCTTTTCCTATTACATCTGCTTGAACAAATGTTCTTGCTTGTCTAATCGCATTAAATATAGCTTTGGCATCACTTGATCCATGTGCTTTAATAACTGGGGCATTTATCCCAAATATCATCGCACCACCAATTTCACTGGCATCTAATCTTTTCGCAAATCGCTTTAAGTTTTTTCTCATAAATAAATAACCGATTTTTCCGCCCAAAGAAGATTTAATTTCTTCTTTTAACATCATTCCCATACTTTTAGCTGTGCCTTCTAAAGTTTTTAAGATCATATTACCAGTGAACCCGTCTGTAATAAGGATGTCACAATCGGTTGTAAATATTTCTTTTGGTTCTACGTTACCATAAAAAGTAATGTCTCTTGATTCTTTAAGAAGTTTAAATGTTTCTTTATCAACTTCTCTGCCTTTTCCTTCTTCAGTTCCTATATTTAATAAACCTACTTTAGGATTAATTCTTCCGAGAAAACCTTCTGCAACAACACTTGAAAAGATTGCTAATTCTAAAATGTGTTCAGGGCGTAACTCAACGTTCGCACCGACGTCTAACATGATTTTTCCTTTTTTATCTAATGACGGCACTATAGGCGCTAACGCAACTCGATGCATCCCTTCCATTCTTTTAATAATTAAATGAACCGCTATAACAACCGCTTGGGTTGGACCAGCGGAAACAATGGCATCACCATGACCATCTTTTACATGTCTTGTTGCCATGACTAATGACGCGTCCTTTTGGTTTCTAATTGCTTTAATAGGGTCTTTTTCACCCATTGAAATAACTGAATCCGAATGTACGACGGTAATACGTTCAGAATTGGATAAATATTTATTAATTTCTATTTCATCACCAAAAATAGTAATTTCTATATCTTTAAATGTCTCAATAGCTTTCATCGCGCCTAAGACATTTACCTTAGCCCCAATGTCGCCACCCATTCCATCTAATGCAATTTTAATCATAAAAATGCCTCCTTTAAAGTTTATTAATTATATCATAAATTCTATTTGGTTATACCGATTTCGTGAGATTTCATACATTAATCAAATCTGGTTGGTCTTTAATAGCCATAAGGCATCTTCTTTTGCAGACATGAAGATATCAAAATCAGTTCCTAAATCGGCATATTCAAAGTCAATAATACCACTTTGTTTGACCCCTAAAAATTCTCCAGGTCCTCTGTTTTCTAAGTCAAACTCAGATAATGCAAACCCATCTAAATTACGTTCAAATAGTTTTAATCGTTCAACATCGCCATCACTACTCACCACATAACAATAGCTTTGTTTATCACTTCTACCCACTCTACCACGCAATTGATGAAGTTGGCTTAACCCAAAATATTCTCCATCAAAAATAACCATCATCGTCGCATCTTTAATATCAAGCCCTACCTCAATCACAGAAGTTGAAATCAAGATGGAACCCGGTGTATTATTAAACAATTCCATAATTTGTTGTTTTTCATCCCCTGACATTCGTCCATGTAACGTAAACAGTGGGGTATCAAAATGATTTTTGGTTAGAACTTCTAAACTTTGAACACTTTCGCCTCTTAATTCAGACTCTATGGAAGGGGCTACAAAATAAATGTTATTACCGAACTCTACTTCTTTTTTCACATGTTTAAATACACTTTCCATTTGACTCTTTGTAAAATATTTCGTCATGATGGGTAGTCTACCTACGGGTTTTTCTTTAATATTGGATATTTCCATATCACCAAATAATACAATTGCGAGTGTTCTTGGAATGGGGGTTGCAGTTAAATAAACAATATCCGCATTGCCTTTTAATTCTAATTGTTCTCTTGCTAATACACCAAAACGGTGCTGTTCATCAATCACGATAAAACCTAAGTTCTTAAATACTGTATCACCAGTAATTAAGGCATGGGTTCCAACCACCAAATCTATTTCACCGGATGTTATTTTTGCTTTAAGTTCTTCTTTGTTTTTGGTGGACCCAGTTAATAAACATATATTTAGATCGTTAAATGTATTTTTAAATAATTGATAATGTTGTTGTGCGAGAATTTCAGTTGGAGCCATTACTGCGCTTTGATACCCCGCAGTTTTAGTACCATATATCCCAATCCCTACAACAACCGTTTTACCCGAACCCACATCCCCTTGAATTAATCTTTTAACGGGGTATGGTTTCTTAAAATCTTTAAAAATATCATTTACCGCATCCTTTTGGTCTTGTGTTAATTCATATGGAATTGTATTAATGAAAGATTTCACTAAACTTAAATCATAATTTTTAGGTGGTTTATTAACCGCTTCTATGTCTAACTTTTGACGCATAACTTTAAGTTGGAATTTCAAAGCTTCTTCATATTTTAAGCGCGCATATGCTTTAGCGAGTTTATCTTCGTTATATGGAAAATGCAGGTTATAAATCATATCATAACGATCTTGAAGATTTCTCTTTTTAAGAATACTTTTAGGTAAGTTTTCTTCAATGGAGGCTAAATGGTTGGAAAAAATATTTCTAACAATTTTACTAATATAAGAATCATATACGTTCTCAATTCCGTACACCGGTTTAAAATCACTTCTAACGGGTTTTAAATTGATTTGACTGGCTGTAATTCTTTTTTGTTTTTTCTCAAAACGACCCCGCACTTGAACCGTCATATTTTCTTTTAAAGATTCTTTTAAAAACTCTCTTCGGTAAGCGATTACCGTATATAATTCATGGTCCACTAATAATTTAAATTGCAAACTCTTTAAAGAACCACGATGCTGAATAACAACTGGATTGGTGGCAACTATACCGGTTGTTGTAACGGTTGTTTTATCTACAGCTAACAATAAAGAACCCTCTTTAAAAGAGTCATATTTCTTGGGGTATTTAAGTAACATGTCTTTAGTTGTAAAAATACCTGCTTCGTTTAAGTGCTGTAAAGTTTGTGGTCCAACACCAGGTACACTTTTAATATCGTTCATACTATTATTATAACAAAAAAGGGATTATTTTATCCCTTAATGTAAGATTCTTTGTATAGATCATAAAGTCCAATCATGACCGCATTTTCTAAAACCACTAATGCGCGTTTTGCAATAAAAGCGTCATGTCTACCCTCAATAACCAAAGATTCCATTTGATTGGTCTTAAAATTAAACGTTTTTTGAGGTTTACTAATAGAAGCTGCGGGTCTCACAAATACTTTAATAACCAAATCATTTCCATTGGTAATTCCACCATTTATACCACCAGAGTGGTTGGATTTTGTATGTCCTTGACTGTCAATAATCGGGTCATTAAACTGACTACCTAGCAAATTAATCCCGTCAAACCCAACCCCGAAACTAACCCCTTTAACCCCAGGTACACTATATAACATTTGAGATAGCTTTGATTCTACTGACTCAAAGAAGGGTTCTCCTAATCCTTTAGGTGGATTTTTAACGGTTATTTCTACTACTGCACCAACCGAATCATGTTCTTGAGTAACCTTAGCGATATATTCATCTAATTTACTTAAATCTTTTAATGTGCCGACTTGAATAAATTTTGACGATATTTCTAGTGGTAACATCATTTTCGCAAAACTTCCTGCTGCTACCAAACCTAAGGTTAATCTTCCAGAAAAATGACCTGAACCTGGTAAACTCTGTCCATACTTTAAGGTTGCGGTATAATCGGTATGCGAAGGTCTTGGAACATCTTGAAATTGGTTATAATCCGCTGATTTAACATTCATATTTAAAAACCGAATTAATAACGGAGATCCTGTTGTAACATCATTAAATACACCAGATTCTATAATGAATTCATCCGCTTCTTTTCTTGGGGTTGATCCAACATAATTGGGTTTTCTTCTTTCTAAATCTTGGTTAATTAATTCATAATTAACTTTTATGCCCGGCTTTAACCCATCAATCAAAATCCCCACTGAATTACCGTGAGATTCACCAAAGATAGATACCCTATATAATTTACCAAAACTATTCACATTAACACCTCTTTTATGGTTTGAATGGTTAACTCATCTTCTTGTAAAGGCTTATCATACCAAATTGATTCTGAAGCAATCCCTTGATAAATCAGTAAATCTAACCCATTAACCGAGGTTGACCCATAAGCCATTATTTCTGTTTTTTTGGGATTATAAATTAAATCAATCACGATATCGATGGTTTGATTGATAGGGGTATAAGGTGAACCATAATGAGGAAAACTCCCTACCGGTGTACAGTTAACCAGTATCTCAATATGTTCTAAAATACTTAATTCATCATACGTCATCATTGATCCAAAATAATCTGATGTTCCACCTTTTCTTGAGACAACCACCGGATTTGCCCCATATGATTTAAAGGTATAATAGACCATCCTACTAGAACCACCCGACCCTAAAATATAAACCGTCTTACCTTTATAATCTAGACCTAGTTTATCTAATGTTTTAGAAAACCCAATGGCATCCGTATTATCGCCAATGACTTTACCGTTTTTGTAGGACAACGTATTAACCGCGCCAATTTGTTTGGCAGTATCACTTAATATATCTACATAGATAAGCACTGTTTCTTTATAAGGAACCGTGACATTAAAGCCGTCATAAAGACCTTCTTTAAGTTGATTAACTAACCCTTCAATAGCTTCTTCTTCCACATCGAAATGGTCGTATAAAAGACTCAAATCATTTAACTTACCAATTTCTTTATGAAGTTTATTTGAAATAGAATGGGAGATATTTCTACCAATTAATCCAAAGTGTTTCATTGTTTTTGAAAGTCTTTAGACGCTTCAATTAACGTTTTATACACACGTAAAAAATAAGGTTTATAAAGCTCGTCAACAAAAGCCATATTTTGATTAATGATTATTTCTTCACGGTCTTTATGTTCTAAAGTGATTCGTTCTGTTTTTTTGATTTCTTTAATTTGACTTACAACTTTAAAACGTTCATTGATGAGTTTCGCAATGGCTTCATCAATTTGGTCAATTTTCTTTCTTTCATTCATCAAGCTCACTTATTTGACCTCCTAATTGTGTAAAATCTTCAAAGAAGGTTGGATAACTCTTTTTAATCGCTTCAACCCCATCAATAATTAATCCCTTATCAATAAATGAACCTAGGATTGCCATACTCATCACAATTCGGTGGTCATTAAACCCGTTTACTGTTACCCCACCCGTAAGTTTGGTGGGTGAAAATTCTATTTGGTTTGGCCCTAAAACATATTTTGCTCCAACCAAATCTAAATTATCACACATCGCTTTTACACGATCAGATTCTTTATAGCGTAAACGTTTAATCCCTTTAATCGTAATTGGAACACTCGATAAAGCTGCTAAAGTAAATAGGATTGGCCCTAAGTCAGGGGTATCTGAAATATCCATAGTAACCGATTTTTGAGTTGCTTTAGATAGTTTCAACACGCCATCTTTTTCACTAATTTCAGATCCAAAAGCGGTTAAAAATTCTAAGATTTTTTTATCCCCTTGAATTGAATCTTTGCTTAACCCTTTAAATTCTATTTGGCTTCCAAGGGCACTTGCGGTTAAAAAGAAGGCTGCTTGAGAATAATCATTTTCAATATGATAAACCGTTGGTAAATAAGTTTGGTTACCAGGAATACTAATGGTGTTATTTTTCATAGTCATCTCAATATTAAATACTTTTAATACTTTAATGGTCATTTGAACATAACTCTTAGATTCAAATTGAGATGTTACCACAATTTCACTGTCTTCTTTTAATAGTGGTAACACAAACAACATACCACTAATGAACTGACTAGAAACATCGCCACTAATACGGTATTCACCTGGTGTAAGTGGACCTTTACAATAAATGTTTTGATCTTTCTTGTAAAAATAGATGCCTTTTTGTTTAAAAATTGTATCATAAACATTCATTGGCCTTTTTGCGAGCGAAGGGCTACAGTAAAAATGTTCTTCTTCTCCCGTTAATAATGAAACGGGCACTAAAAATCTTAACGTAGACCCTGATTCATGCGCGTTTAAAATAGCACCAGTATTCTTAATATTTCCCCCAATAACGGTTATATTATCTAATCTTGTTTCAAAATCAATCCCAAGATTTCTTAATATATCCATGGTTTGAAGGGTATCTGTTGCGTATAAAGGGTTATGTAACATGGATTGTCCGTTCGCTAAGCTTGCGGCAATCAACGCACGGTGCGTTAAACTTTTAGACGCAATAACGTCTAAACGTCCTTTTAATTTACTTTGTTTTATTTCATAAATCATACAAAGTCTCCTTACTAACCTGATAAATTACAGGTTTTTCTATTTTCTCGATTAGTACGAAATGTACTTTTCCGTTTTTATTTTTCTTATCGTATTTTAATTGTTCAATATAATCTTGCGTATGACCACTAAATCTTGGCAAACCAAGTTTATCAGATAATTGATAATAGTCTTTTAATAGTTCTGGGTCAGTAATGCCTAATCTAATGCCTAAGCGTAACGCTAAATCCATTCCTTGTGCGACACAAAACCCATGTTTTATTTCAAAGTGATGGTTTTGTTCAATGGCATGGCCAAATGTATGACCAAAGTTTAAAAACATTCTTTCATGGGCTTCAAAAGGATCTATTTCAACAATTTCTTTTTTTACCATGATGGCTTTAAAAATCATATCCTCAAGATCATAATTATCTGAATTTAATAAGTCTAGGATTGATTTATCTTTTATTAAACCAGCCTTTAAAACTTCAGCCAGCCCATTTACGGTTTCTTCTTTTGGTAAGGTTTGTAAAAAGTACGTATCGGTAATCACTAAATTGGGTTGTTTAAAAGCACCTACTAAGTTTTTCCCGTGAGGTGTATCAATCCCGGTTTTACCACCAATACTAGAGTCAACCATGGCTAATAACGAGGTTGGAATTTGAACTAAGTCAACCCCTCTTAAAATGGTTGCACTAACAAATCCAGCTAAATCTCCAACAACACCACCCCCAAAAGCCACTATCACATCACTTCTTGTAATGTTTTGGTTTAAAAGAATGTCTATCACTGATTCATAAGTATTCAATGATTTTGAATGTTCTGATGGTTCAATAACCACTAATGAATAATCAAAGTCATCTAAACTCTCTTTTAAATAAGCTTCATAGTATTTGATTAAATTCTTATCTGTAATAATAAAAAGCCTTCTTGAAATAAAAGGGGTTAAGACATCTTTCAAATCAATATTTTTACCAAGGAAAATATCATAGTTGAAATCTTGAATTTTAACCGCGATTTGTTTAATAAGAATCCCTCTTCTTTCTTGAACTTATGAGTAGTTGTTTTAGTGTTTTAATATCGTCTGTTTTTAAAGCTTCATATAAATTATTGAATGCTTCTTGGAACAATTCCATATCTTTTAATAAATACGCTTTATTTTCAATAAATAGCTCCGTCCATAATGTTTCATTAATTGAGGCGATTCTTGTTAAATCTCTATAAGAATCTCCGGTAAATGACTTTGTATCTTGGTGGTAATCACTATTGACTAAGCCAACCGCAATCATATGGGGTAATTGTGATGTAAACCCAATCATTTTATCATGGGTGTTTCTATCGATTACCTTGATGTTTCCAAATTCTAAATCACTGGCTAAATCACTTAAAGCTTTATATGCTTTATCATTTTGATTACCGTCATTAATAATTAGAAAATTTGCGCCTTTAAAAATTTGTTCATTTAAACCATCAAATCCACTTTTTTGGCTGCCTGCCATGGGGTGATGGGACATATAAGTATAATTAGAAGGCAATATTTGTTCGATTTCTTTCATCATTGGTGTTTTTACACCCGCTATATCGGTAATGATTTGATGCTCATTAAATAAACTTAAATATGTCTTAATAAAACTTACATTATCCTTAGGGTATAGGGTCAAAATTACCACATCGGCTTTAGATAAATCCTCTAAATTAGACGATGAAATAATCCCTAAATCATGGGCTTTTTTAATGGTTGTTTTATCTTTATCATACCCGTCTACTTGATACCCAAGACTTGAAAGTTTCTTCGCATAAGAAGCCCCCATCATCCCAAGACCGATGATAAAAAAACGGATCATTTTAAAGCCTCTTGAAGTTTCTTAATTGAATTCATCATATGATCAAAACGGTCTAGCTTTAATGATTGTGCCCCATCAGATAAAGCTTCTTCTGGTTTAGGGTGAATTTCAACGATAATCCCGTCAGATCCAACCGCTAAACTTGCCAAAGACAATTTTTCTATCATGGTGTATCTTCCACTTGCATGAGAAGGGTCAACAATCACAGGTAAATGAGATAACTCTTTTACCGCTAGTACACTTTGAATATCAAGCGTGTTTCTGGTGTATTTTTCAAATGTTCTAATGCCTCTTTCACATAAAATGACATTTGGGTTACCACCCTTTAGAATGTATTCTGCACTCATTAACCATTCTTCAATAGTTGCTGAAATACCACGTTTTAATATAATTGGTTTCCTTGTTCTTTCACCTAATGCTTTTAATAATGAAAAGTTTTGCATATTTCTTGCGCCAATTTGGTAAACATCAATATATTTTTCAAAAGCATCTAAGTCTTCAATATCCATAATTTCAGACACTGTAGCAATATTATATTTCTTCCCGATTTCATTTAATATTTTTAACCCTTCTACCCCTAATCCTTGGAAAGCATAAGGTGAAGTTCTTGGTTTAAAAGCGCCGCCTCTAATCATTCTTACATTGTTTTTAACTAATGATCTAGCCACTTCGTCGGTAATTTCGTATGTTTCTACTGAACATGTTCCCGCAATTACGGTAAAATTCCCACCACCAATATAAATATCATCCTTAATATGTACCACCGTATCATGGTTATCAAAAGAACGACTAGCAAGCTTATAAGGAGACTGAACGCGGGTCGCTTGAAAGACCCCTTCAAATGCTTCAATATCCGACGGATTCAAACTTTTCGTATCACCAATTATTCCGAAAATAACTACTTTGTCGCTGGATACATCTTTTATTTCGAATCCTTTATGGGTTAAAAAATCAATTAATTTTTGAGTTTGTTGTTTAGTACTGTCATGCTTCATTTGAACTATCATATAAAACGCCTCTTTTTCTTTAGATATAACATCTTTATAGTTTGAATAATATTACCATAAGAAGCCCTATTTTACAATATAAACAGAAAAAAAGGGGCCAAGAAAGCCCCTTTAACTTAGTCTTTTTTTAACGCGTCTCTAATCTCTCTTAACAATAAGATATCTTCTGCAATAACTGGTTCTGGTGGAACTTGTTCTTTTTCTTTTTCGGAAATAGTTTCACCCTTTTGAAGTTTCGCTCTAATTTGAGCTTTTCTCATTTTACGACGTTTGTCTAATACTAAGATAATCTTAATAATTAAGAATAAAGTTAACCCAATAATTAAGAAATCAATGATAGATTGAACGAATCTACCCCAATATAGTAACACGGCATCAACAGATTTTTGAAGTTCCAGTACACCTGTAGTAGAGTTTTGAACATATTCTGCTGACCCTCTTAAAACTGCAAACTGATTGCCTACATCGCCTTTAGTTAATAAACTAATAACTGGCATTATTACATCATTAACTAAACTACTAACGATTTTGTTGAAGGCTGCCCCAATAATAATCCCGACTGCGAGGTCTAGGACATTCCCCTTTAGGATAAACGCACCAAAATCCTTGAAAAATTTCCTCATTGTTTTATTCACCTTTCTAAAGTTCCTTTACAATTTTAATTATATCACTAATATCATCAATTACAAGATGTGTTTTGGTTTTTAACCTGCTTTTTGATTGGTGACCACCACTAAACAATACTGGTTTTACCCCCATCATTACTGCCACATCATAATCATATATAGTATCCCCAACATATAAACATGTTTTAGGATCTATTTGATGATCCCTCATAAACTTGATTCCTACCACTTCCTTATTATGGTCTGTAATATCTGAAGTCCCTAATACATAATCAAAATAATTTCTTATTTCAAAGTGTTCAACTTGTTCTTCTAAATTCTTTTGTTCAGCTGCCGATAACACAATGTGTTTAATGCCTGTGTCGTGCAGTGTTTTTATGGTGTGAAGTAAATTATTATGTAACGACTGTTCTAGACTTTGAGGCTGATATTGCGCAATATACCAAACAGACATTTCTTCAAATGTTTTATGATCAAAACTAATTCCACTTTTCAAGTAATAATCTTTTATTGGGAACCCAAAAACATCTAAATACTGATTCATTGTAATAGATGGTTTATTTTGTTTAGCTAACATTTCGTTTAATAAATCTAGGTTTAAATCTACATCATTTAAGATAGTCCCGTTAAAATCCCAAAATATATATTTAATCATATGCCCTCACTTATGATAGGGATGATTTTCCATAATCTTAAATGCCCTATAAATTTGTTCTGTTAACATTAATTTAAAAAGCTGATGAGGAAAAGTCATCTTTGAAAAACTTATTTTACTTGAAGCAATTTCCATTACTTCTTCCGATAATCCGTATGACCCGCCAATAATAAAACAAATGTCTTTATTCGGGGTCAACACAAGTTCATTTAAATAATTAGAAAACTCAACAGAATCATACATTTTACCTTCAATCGCTAATACAATTACAGTTGCGTTTTTAGGTATCTTTTTAACAATAGCTTTACCTTCTTTGACAATCCCTTCTTTTGTAGGTTCATCATTTATTTCAATAAATTTCACTGGATAAGGTAGTTGTTTAATATAAGAGTCTATTTCTTTTTGAAATGTATTTTGTTTCATTTTTCCAACAGAAATGATATTAATTGTCATAGTTCAATTACCCTTAATGGATCTAATTGAGAGGCATTTAAAAACTCCACATCTTCTACCCCAACCCCTTGAGCTCTTAAAACCTCTTGGTAAGTATGTTTAATAGAATCTAGAGTATTACATTCATCACTAATATGCGCGTGTATGACGTATTTAGTATTAATACCTTTCATTTTAGAAAAATAATAAGCCGAATCTTCATTCGATAAGTGCCCTTTTTCATTTAAGATACGTTTAATTAAATGATAGGGTCTTCGACTATTTCTTAATAAGTAAGGGTCATGATTGGATTCTAAATAATATAAATCATGATTTTGAAGTAAACTAATCAAATCCTCTTTAATGTAGCCAGTATCTGTTATGTAACAAATACTTTTGACTTTATTTTGAAAAATAAATCCTAAAGGTTCTTTCGCATCATGACTTAAAGGTATTGGTAATACCGTTAAGTGCTCAAAGTGTAATGGCT